>CAZBCD010000063.1:0-10554 GCA_964490205.1 uncultured Pelolinea sp.
CGCAGCTTACCTCTCTAACACTTGCAAAGTTGCACTTACTAGTTGAATTCAAGCTTGAATTTAAAAGAATAGTTACTAATTATTTTTCATGGCTAAGTCCAAAGCCCCAAGAATTCCCGAGTCGTCCGTTAATTGGGGTGGGGTAATTAATTCGCGGATATGATCTTCGAGGTATTTGCTTTTAATGTAATTGTTTAATACACGTTGGGTTTTTCGATGGATTTTTTCAAATAAATGGATTTGATGCATTACACCACCACCAAGAACGATCTTCTGGGGGGAAACGGTGCATATCAAGTTCATTAAAGCTAAACTGATATAGTCAGCTTCGAGTTCCCATGCCATGTGGTGTTTGGGTAGTAGACTGGGGGAAATGTCCCATCTTTCTTCAAGCGCCGGACCGCTTGCTAATCCTTCAAAGCAATCACGGTGATAGGGACAAATTCCAATAAAGGGGTCAATACGCTTATCATGCGGAATCCTAATATGCCCAAATTCTGGATGTACCAACCCATGCACTAATTCCCCATTAATAATAAATCCTCCGCCTATTCCTGTTCCAATTGTTATATAAACAAAGCAATTTGTATCTTGGTTTAACAAGCATCGAAATTCTCCCAAAGCAGACGTGTTGACATCAGTATCTATTACTGCGTGCGTTTGTAAAGAATCTTCTATTTTCCCTTTGAGGTTTGTAAATTGCCAACCTTGTTTGGGTGTAGAAGTAATGTATCCAAAGGTTTTAGATTCTGGGTTAAGATCTAAGGGACCAAAACTACCAATTCCTATAGATTCTAATTTAACATTGAATGTATTGGCTTGATCCCGGAAATAATTAGTTATATCCTTGATGGTCTGCTCGGGCGATAAAGTTGGAATTATTTTCCTTGAGTAGATCTTTGACCTATCTTTGGCAATTAATGTAAAGGTTTTCGTTCCACCAAGTTCAATTGCGCCAAATGCTTTTTCTATCATGATTAAAATTCCTATTTTAGATATAATTTGAAGGTAGAATTTTATAACCCGACAAACTTATTTTATGTTTTAATGTTTAAAATAGCAAAGGATCAATTAAATGGATATTTTCGAAAAATGTTACCAATATACCCAGGCAAAGGACGCGATCAAGGAGGGGTTCTATCCTTATTTTATTCCTCTTGAGGAAAATGAAGGGACCGAGGTGGAGTTTGAAGGTCACCGGCTTATCATGTGCGGATCGAATAATTATCTGGGTTTAACAACACATCCAAAAGTTAGGAAGGCAGCAAAAGATGCAATTGATAGATATGGGACATCTTGTACGGGATCACGATTTCTCAACGGGACATTAGCGCTACATGAAAAACTGGAAAAAGAACTGGCGGAATTCGTATCAAAGGATAACTCGCTAGTATTTTCTACTGGCATGCAGGTTAATCTCGGAACCATAAGCGCCCTAACTGGAAGGAGCGATGTATTAATCTTGGATAAGGATGATCACGCAAGCATTGTTGATGGAGCTCGTTTAGGATATGGCAAGATTGAACGCTTTCGACATAACGATATTGACCATCTGGAAAGAGTGCTTCAATCAATTCCGGAAAACCTCGGGAAATTAATTGTTGTCGATGGTGTTTTTAGCATGGGGGGGGATTTGGCTGACTTACCGGCGATTATCCCTCTAGCTAAAAAGTATTCTGCTCGTATCATGGTCGATGATGCCCATGGTATGGGTGTTACAGGAAGAGGACGTGGTACTGCAGCTCAATTTGGCGTGGAAGAAAAAGTTGACCTGATAATGTCCACATTTAGTAAATCATTTGCCTCATTGGGTGGATTCATTGCGGGTGATGAAGATATTATCCATTTTATTAAACATACAGCTCGTTCGTTGATTTTCAGTGCAAGTATTCCTGCCGCAAACGCTGCGGCTGCTCTTGCGGCATTGGATATTATCCGTAAAGAGCCTGAACGTGTGGACCGCGTTAATGTTATTGCGGAACGTATGCGAAAAGAACTAAAGCGGATGGGTTTTAATGTGGGTGAGTCAGTTACACCGATCGTCCCTGTGATAATTGGCAGTGATAAAAAGACGTTTCAAACCTGGAAAGGTTTATTTGAGAATGGTGTGTTTGTGAATCCGGTTATTTCCCCCGCTGTCCCTCAAGGAATGCAATTGCTGCGAACCAGCTATATGGCTACCCAAACTGACGAACAAATTAGTAAGGTGCTGGAGATCTTTCAAGATGTGGGTAAAACCCTTGATATTATCTAATAAGAAGGAGATGGAAACCAGCCCCTTCTTCATCTAAGCGTTTTTAAAATAGCCCCCAATTAAATGAAGTATCATCTTCCATCATGGTTTGGTTCCAAACTTCTTTACCATAATTTACTTCTGTCGGTAATCCAATCACGGCTTCTGCTTTCTTTCGCGCTGATTCCATCAGCATCGGTGCATAGGGGCAGTATGGGGTAGTCAGGATCATTTCAATCCTGGCTTTTTCATCGGTTATCGTAACATTTCGAATTAGACCTAATTGGATAAGATCCAGACCGATCTCTGGATCACGAACCTGTCGAAATGTGTTCCTGATTTCCTCAATCATGTCTGCGTGAGTCTCTTCAATATTCCAATGCGGGTAATTTAATTTATTTTCTTCTTCCATACTTAGTTTGTTTTTAAAATTTTGAAAGAGCAGTGATTATCCCCATGTTTTGTGCGATTGATATCTTTTTCAGAAATTGAAAGCATATTTGCAATCAGGGATTGGTCAAAAAGGCAAATTTCTGGATGGTCTTTTCCAATCTGATAGAATGGACAAGCGACTTCTTGGATCTCATATACATTATTCAACTTAATCCAATTTATGTCGTATCCCTCGTTTGCCATTACTTTTTATAGCAGATCCAATTTTTCCTCAAAATCGAGATTAGCTATTTTTGGTTCGTATTCTCTTGTAAGGTCATCAGCCATATTCTTAAAGATCTTTTTAAAATCCTCATCAGATAGAATTTTTTTCATTTGTTCTAATAAGTTTTTAGTGAGCCGGAAGTACCTTTTAGGAAAATTCTCTTGCCCGCTTTCGGTGAGAAAATAAACCAATCTAGGCCTGCCAACTCCATGGCGTTCTTCTTCGGCATTAACAAATCCATCAGCCTGAAGGCTGGTTAGATGGTGGCGAACAGAGATCGCGTTAATCCCAACAGATTTCGCGATTTCCACGATTGTTGACCGAGGATTTATTACAAGAGTATGGAGAACTTTTTCCCTAGTGTTTTTCATGTTTTTTTATTTTTTATAATATTATTCACAAGTATAACATATGGAATAAACTTGTCAATAATAATGATATTTATAATAAATATTGACCAAATAGAGCTTATGTGGTATACTCCGTTCGCTCATCACAATGTCATAAATTTGGGCACTAACTAGATCTATCGGAGATTGTTTTCCAAATGGCAAGTTTAAAAATCAAAAACCTTTCAGTAACTGCGGAAGATCAGCAAATATTAAAAGGATTAAATTTAGAAATACCCCAGGGTGAAGTTCATGCGATCATGGGACCCAATGGGACTGGAAAAACTACTTTAGCATATACACTGATGGGGCATCCCTGCTACACTATCAAGAGTGGCAGCGTTGCCTTGAATGGTACTGATCTTCTTTCTTTATCACCCGAGGAACGATCAAAACAGGGTGTATTTTTAGCATTTCAATATCCAGTAGCTATACCTGGTGTGACTGTAGCCAATTTTCTAAGAACTGCAATAAATGCGCATAGAAAAAGTAAAGATCCAGGTGATAAAGGAATTCCGATTCTTGAATTCCGTAATAAATTAATTGAAAAAATGGAATTATTAAAAATGGATCCCTCAATGGCAGGGAGATATTTAAACGATGGTTTTTCTGGTGGTGAGAAGAAAAGAGTTGAGATTTTGCAAATGGCAATACTTGAACCCAGAATCGCTATCCTTGACGAAACGGACTCTGGATTAGATATCGATGCATTGCGAATTGTATCCGAAGGGATAAAGACCTTAATAAATGAAAATCTAGGAATTTTAATTATTACTCACTACCAGAGAATTCTTAATTACCTCAACCCAGATGTTGTGCATGTCATGGTAGATGGCCAAATATTAAGAACGGGTGGACCGGATCTGGCAACTAAATTGGAAAAAGATGGGTACGAATGGCTCAAAGGTTCGGAATCCAAAACAGCATAATCTCATTTAGAAAGTAAAAAGGATTTTTTATGGGTGAGGAATCTATACCCAATTATTTTAAAGGAATTACTAAAGTTGATTATGGATTCAAGGATCCGGAAGATTATGTGTTTAAAGCCAAAAAAGGACTTAACCAAACTATTGTCGAGCAGATTTCATCCTGGAAAAATGAGCCAGATTGGATGCTTGGTTTTAGAAAGAAATCACTTGAACATTTTTCCGCATGTCCATATCCAAAATGGGGGCCGAACCTTTCGGAATTAGACTTATCAAATCTATATTATTACGCTCGACCTACTGAAGAACAAAAACAGAGCTGGGATGATGTACCTGAAAATATCAAAAATACATTTGATCGATTGGGTATTCCTGAAGCAGAGCAGAAATTTCTGGCAGGGGTAGGTGCGCAATATGAATCTGAAATGATCTACCATAGTATTCAGGAACAGCTTGCAGAGCAGGGCGTGATATTTCTGAGTATCGAAGAAGGTCTAAAACAATATCCAGACTTATTTAAACAATATTTCAGTACTGCAGTCCCATTTACGGATAATAAATTTGCCGCCCTGAACAGCGCTGTTTGGTCAGGAGGATCTTTTGTATATATCCCACAGGGGGTTAAGGTAGAACTCCCTCTCCAGGCATATTTTCGACTTAACATGGCAAGCATTGGGCAATTTGAACGAAGCATAATAATTGCTGATGAAGGTTCACAGGTCCATTATGTGGAAGGATGTACGGCACCACAGTATTCAAAGGATTCATTCCACAGTGGCGTGATCGAGATATTCGTTAAGAAAAACGCTCGTGTAAGGTATACAACTATTCAGAATTGGTCAACCAATGTTTTCAATTTGGTGACACAACGCGCAATGGTTTATGAAGGTGGCACAATGGAATGGGTTGACTCAAATCTTGGCTCAAAAATAACGATGAAATATCCTGCATGTTATTTGATGGAACCAGGAGCGCATGGAGAGATGTTATCAATGGCATTTGCTGGAGCTGGGCAAATTCAAGATACGGGCGGCAAAATGCTTCATCTTGCTCCAAATACAAGCAGCAAGATGACATCAAAGTCAATTAGCAAGGATGGGGGCCGGTCTTCTTATCGTGGGTTGGTTTATGTTAAGGAACATGCACAGCAATCGAGAGCAAATGTTGTATGCGATGCCCTGATATTAGATCCCCAATCAAGGTCTGACACGTATCCATTAATAAAAAATTCTTCTAAATATGTTTCTATTGGCCATGAAGCTTCTGTTTCTAAGGTAAGCGAGGAGCAAATGTTTTACTTAAGAAGCCGAGGATTATCTGATGAGGAAGCAACAACGATGGTGGTGTCGGGGTTTATCGAACCACTTGTAAAAGAACTGCCTATGGAATATGCGGTAGAGATGAATCGGTTGATCCAATTACAAATGGAAGGATCAGTAGGGTAAGGAAATGGAAGAAATATTGGTTAAAGATTCGTCCTCATTAGGTGGGTTTATTAAAGGATTAACAGATCTCAATTCCTCTACTCTTCGGAATGAAGAGATTGAATTAATAAGAAAAAAAGCAAATGAGAAAATTCGCACTGCTAATGTCAGGAGCTTAGGAGATATTTTCGGAAAAAAACATAAACGATTTCTCTCGGGTTTTAAGAATCTGTCTCTTCCTGATATCCCTAGGGTGGATACATGGGCTGATGTTCCAGAGCGTGATGAAGAAATTGCAGGGAGAAAGGTGTTAGGGAAGATCAGAATTCGTGATAATGAGATAGTCAAATGGGTTAATCCAAAGATGCTGGAAAAAGGGATTATCTTCAGTGATTTACTAACCGCGATTATGGACCATTCGGAAAAAGTAAATCAGGCATTTAAAAATATTAGAATGAAAAGAGAAACTCTCATTTCAAAGTTGATTATTGGCCAGAGTACACATGGATCTTTTTTATACATTCCGGATGGAATCAAACCTGAAGGGATCTTCTTAATAGAGATCGAAGTACTTCATGCTCATTCGCTAATTCCGATTCATCTGATTACTATGATCGGTAATTCGGCATATAGCAATTTGGTAATTGATATTAAATCAAAGAGCAACAGAAAAGACCTCGCTATTTTAGCTATCCAGAATGATTTAATTCTTGCTGAAAATTCCCATTTATCCATTTTACAAAAACAAAAAATTGGAGAAGAGACAGCATTATTTGTCTCTGAGGTGATTATTGAAAATAGGGATGCACATGTTAGCAGCTTTATCCTTGACCAAGGTAGTGCAATAACTGATAGATTTCTTGCAGCTGAAATGATAGGTGAAGGTGGATCAGTAAATATCACAGGATTGTACAACCCTAAAAACGGACAGCGTTTTTATTATGACACACAGCAAAATCATATAGCATCGTATACAAAAAGTGACCTTCTTTTTAAAGGCGTTTTAGGAGAAGATGCATATTCATCATGGAAGGGGAATATTCTAATTTCAGAAGATACCAGAGGTACAAATGGTTATCAATCAAATGATAATTTAATATTAGGTCCATCTGCAAAAACTGAATCTATCCCTGGGTTAGAAATAATTACTGATGATGTAAGCTGTTCTCATGGCGTAACAATGGGTAATATTGATAAAGATCAAATGTTTTATTTACAAAGTCGTGGTATCAATCAAGAAAGCGCAGAAAAATTGATTATTGATGGGTTTCTATCATCTGCTGTAAAACGAATGGCAGATAATGGTTTTGAAGAATTTATCATAAATTCTATCGAAAATTGAATTATTGATATAAGATAATGATTATGCTAATTACCATAAAAATTTTAGCCTTAGGAGATTATTAAATGGCAACAATACCTTTAATGCGGCCTCCTGATTTGAAAGATGTCTATCGGGTTGGAGATATCGTAGAAGCATTCTGTGATCATGTGAAAGGAGATCAGCGGATAAAAGGTTGGTTGAATGGAACAGTAGTCCAGATTGATGGGAAATTGATTGCTGTTCAATTTAAATCTGATGTGTATTTGACTGGTGGGTGGATGATTCCAGACCATATTCTTTGGTATCCTGATACTTCGTCCCAAATTCGGAAGAAATAGCAGAGTAAGGTCACAGCAAATCATGAATATAGCAAAGATCAAAGAAGATTTTCCAATATTGGAGAGAAAGATTCACAATGGGAAGCGTTTAGTTTACTTGGATTCAGCTGCTACATCTCAAAAACCACGTTCAATCGTTCAAGCAATGGATAACTATTACAACCAGAATAACGCTAATGTGCACAGAGGGATTCATTTACTTGCCGAAGAAGCAACGCAAATGTATGAACTTGCGAGGAAAAAGATTGCGGATTTTGTGGAAGTGGAAGATCCAAATCAACTCATTTTCACAAGGAACACTACTGAGTCGATCAATTTGATTGCTCGCACCTGGGGCTGGATATCTCTCGAAGCAGGTGATGTGATTCTAACCACTGAGATGGAACATCACTCGAATATCGTGCCGTGGTTTTCCTTAGCAGAAGAGAGGAAATTGACTGTTAAATTCATTAGAATTACCAATGAAGGAAAACTTGATTTAAAGCATTATCAGAGCTTATTAAAATTAAATCCAAAGATTGTGGCATTTACTCATATGTCTAATGTGCTGGGAACTATCAATCCTGCGAAGGAGATAATCGAATCGGCTCATAAAGCGGGAGCCATAACTGTTGTCGATGGCGCTCAATCAGTTCCTCATTTATCGGTTAGCATCGATGATTTGGATGCTGATTTTTATGCATTTTCAGCACATAAGATGTGCGGACCAACAGGTATAGGCATCTTGTTTGGGAAAAGGAACCTTCTAGAAGAAATGCCGCCGTTTTTAGGCGGTGGGGATATGATCAAGAAAGTCACATTTAACGGATTTACAGCAAATTCAATTCCTTATAAATTCGAAGCCGGTACACCCGCAATTGCACAAGCAATAGGATTTGGTGCAGCAGTTGATTATCTATCTTCCATTAGGATGGGAAGAATATTCGCTCATGAAAAAGCACTAATCTCATATGCAATGGAATCATTATCAGATATTCCAGGACTAAGAATCATTGGTCCATCGGCAGAAGATCGTGGAGGAGTTATTTCATTTGTACTCGATCAGATCCACCCACATGATGTTGCACAAATTCTTGATGAATCCGGGATTGCAGTTCGTGCTGGCCATCACTGCGCTATGCCACTACATGAAAAACTTCATTTAGCAGCTTCAACGCGTGCAAGCTTATATTTATATAACACAAGAGATGATATAGATGAGCTGAAAAAAGGACTGCTGCACGTTCGCAAGATTTTTGAATAGGAAAAAGATAATGGATGATCTATATCGAGAAATAATCATTGATCATTATAAAAATCCACAAAATAAAGGGAGATTAGATAAAAGTGATTTCAGCTTTCAGGATGAAAATCCGTTATGCGGCGATCATCTTATAATAGAATTAAGAGTTGATAAAAATCAGAGTGTAGTTGATGCCAAGTTTGATGGACATGGTTGTGCAATATCAATATCCGCTGCAGATCTTTTATTAGATTCTATTATTGGAAAATCTATTGAAGATTTAAAGAAATTGGAAAAACAGGATATTCTTGATCTGCTTGGGATCGAATTGAGTCCTGTCCGTTTGAAATGCGCTCTTCTGTCGCTAAAAGTATTAAAAGCTGCAGTGTATGAACTTCAAGAAGCAAATGATGATCTGACCCAATAAAAAATTCTTAATAAGTGCTAAAGGAATTTAGGTAAGCAAATAAACAATATCAGGTAAATGACCCTATCATCCGTAAAATTTCAAATGCTTCCGCATACTTTTTCTCGGCAATTGCTCCGTTTCTAATCATGATCGCGCGGGTAAGTTCAGGGGCAAAATAATATTTGGTTTTATATGTCTGATAAGCAGCTAATGCTTCAATTTTCTTTTCCACATCTGATTCATTGACTTCAAGTAATAGGGTTGGAAAGAAACCATAACTACTTCGTATCACATCATAGCCAAATAAAGAAGTTCCTCTAAACGCGCGTAGTGATTCTTGCGTGACAGTACCATGATCCTGGTGTAGATCCGCGTTTGAATGTACGAAAACCATATCCGGTTGATGTTTTCTGTTTATTGAGAATAGATATTCTAGAATCTCCTGCCGGGAATGTTTAAATCGTCGAGTCTTAAAATTTTCTAAAAACCTGTGCTTTTCATCAACACCAAGTATGCGCATGCTTTCATTTTGCTCTCTTACTACATTTTTCAGCAAAGGGTTTTCTTGATTATCAGAAAGCGTGATACAAAACACTTCAGTAAATTTTTGAATATTTGCGATTAGCGCACCGCAGCCAATCTCAATATCATCCGGATGGGCGCCAATAAAAAAGATCCTTTTACCTTTGAATTTCATCATTCCGCCTTAGTTTATTTGGTTGCAATAAACCCACCGACGACCTTGGTCATAACGATTTTCCCGTCGCGTTGGACCCATCTGTTGGCGACTTCTTCAATTGATTTCATTACGGTAATAAAGCTGTCTTTTTCAGTGAAAAAATCTCCCCATAATTTTCTATCTTCTGAAAGAGACGCCCGAGTATATTCTAAAAACGGGTCAGTAGTCGAAAAGGTGAGAGGATTTTTGAAAATCTTTACTTCAACAGATGAAAAAATGTTTTTGATTTCTTTCAGGATCTCACTTGCATAGCGTGAACTACCTGGCATTTTGGGGATGGGTTTATTAGTCGCTTCTTTTATGATGTCATAGAAAATCCGTTTATTTTCAGGCATGGGTCCTGTTGTGAATAACCTCCCCCCATGTTTAAGAACCCGATGCATTTCGCGGATTGTGAAAGGGATATCTTCCGAATAGTAGATTGCAAAGCAGCAGGATAATAGATCAAATTCGTCATCATCGAAAATAAACGGTTCATTAAAATTCAGGTATTTATACTCAACTTGTTGATTATTTTCCGCACTTAATTGTTTAGCTTTTTCTAGTAGCTCATCTGAAATATCTCCACCAGTAATTTCACATTTACCGCCTAATGTTGTATAGAAAGAAGAACATTGTTTGCCAGAACCGCAAGCCACGTCTAAGATGCGCATTCCTTCTCTAAGTTCAAGCGTTTCCAACATCCACTCATCAATATTGCGGCTGCCAAATTTATCATGGATATTAATTCTAGAAATTAAGTCGGATGTCGTTTCTTTATAATCTATTTTCATTTTTCCTCTTTTCAAAGATATTATATAAGTATAAATTGACTGATACGATTGTCAAGATAGAATAAGGAGGGTGTGGAAAAATCAGGAAAAAGAAGGAGATAATATACCCATTTCGGGGT
>CAZBCD010000064.1:0-10501 GCA_964490205.1 uncultured Pelolinea sp.
CGCCTGTGGTATTCTTAAATAATCACTGTTGCACTTGATACTTGAATCCAAGTATAATGGATTTAGAAATATCCAGATGTCAGGAGGAATTTCAAAATGCCGCTTATCGAAAAAATTGCCGAAATCCAAAAATATATCAAGGAAAATAAATATCAAAACGAAAGTGCGATATCTCTTGGGATTGTGATCCCAATACTTGAAGAACTTGGATGGAAAGTTTCTAATCCAAATGTAGTTAAACCTGAATACTCGATAAAAGGTGGTCGGGTAGATTATGCTTTGTTAAACCAGCGGGGCCGTGCGGTAATTTTCATTGAAGTTAAGATGCTTGGAAACACCGAGGGAGCTGAACAGCAATTATTTGAATACGTATTTCATCAAGGCGTCCCATTCCTAATATTGACTGATGGAAGAGAGTGGAATTTTTATTTACCCCTAGAACAAGGCAACTATTTAGACCGGAAATTATTTAAACTGGATTTATTAGAAAGAAATTCTAATGTTGTTGGAGAAAAATTCAATAAATATCTCTTGAATAAACGTGTCATCAACGGAGTCGCACTAGAAGAAGCAAAAAAAGAATTCAAAGAAATATCCAGGCGGAGAGAAGCAGAAAGTTATATTCCACAAGCATGGCAATCATTAATATCTAGCAGCAATGACTTGTTATTAGATTTACTGATAGATACCGTGGAAGGATTGTGTGGTTTTAGAGCCGAACGAAGATCCTGCCAGCAATTCCTAAAAAATTTTTCTCGGAGAAATACAATCGATGATCCATCACCAGAACCACCGCCAGGACCAAAGGAAATTCAATATCCGGGCCAACAAATTGGATATCGGTATAATACCCAGTTCTTTCCTGAAAATTCGGCAAGAAAAGTTATGATCAATATTTTTATACTTCTACAAAAAAGAGACCCAACTTTCTTAAATCGTTTTTCCCAAAGTCTTCCCAATGGTAATAGACGAAAAATAATCTCAGAAAATATAATGGAGTTATACCCTAATAAACCGGACTTATACAATAACAGTTCTATGGTTAGTGAATTTATACCTGGGTGGTATATTGGCCTTAATTACAGCAGGAAATCGATCGAGAAGAAAATCACTCAGGCGATAAATTTTGCGGGATTACGGAAAAATCAAGATATTGATTTTTTTGTAGGATAATGGCACCAATTAATATACAATAATTAATTAATCTATGTTAGTTGGGTGCGCTAGGGCACCCAAAGGCAAAGAGAGTGCGGCATGGTTGGGTACTAAACAGAAAAAAAGCCAGCACATGAGCAGATGGGAGTCCTAATAAAAACCGCACACAGTCTTTCATTGAAAAACCAGACACACCCAATCATTTGATAACGCTTCAGGCAGCATCAATCTTTTCTTAGGCAAATCAACCAAAGATGTGAATGATACAATTCGATCAGTATGCCGTATCCAAAGCATTTAATCCTGAATATTGGTGATCTTCACCTGCCGCAGTATTTACCCGACGCCACTTTTGGGCAGGTGCGGAATGTAAGTTCAGAAGCAACTCAAGCATGCGGTATAGAAGCGGTTGTGATGAATACCTTTCATCTTATGCAAAAACCCGGCGCGAGTACAGTCAAATCGCTTGGCGGACTTCATAAGATGAGCGGGTGGAAGAAAGCCATTTTCACGGATTCGGGCGGATTTCAAGCTTACTCCCTGATTCGGCAAAACGCAAAATTCGGCAGTCTTACCAATAACGGCATCTCTTTCTACCGAGCAAACAGTAAGAGAAAATTCTTGCTCACACCAGAAAAATGCGTCCAGCTTCAAGTGAGTTTCGGTGCCAATGTCGTGTTTTGCCTGGATGACTGTACACACATTGATGATCCTCCTAATGAACAGGCCATTTCAGTTGAACGCACCATCCGCTGGGCAGATAGATGCCGCAAAGAGTTTGACCGATTGATGGTGGAAAAAAGGATCCCTCTAGAAAAACAGCCAAAGTTGTTTGGCATTGTTCAGGGAGGCCAATCTGTTGATTTGCGTAAGCAGTGTGCTAATGAATTGCTTGAAATCGGTTTTGACGGATACGGTTACGGAGGATGGCCATTAGATAGCAACAGCCAGCTTGTCGAAGATATGCTCACCCTATTGCGAGCACTTATACCAGAGAAATATACAACTCATGCGTTAGGCATTGGACATCCGCCATACATTGCCCGTTGCACAAAGATCGGTTATGGTTTGTTTGACAGCGCAATGCCAACCAGAGATGCACGCAATGGGCGTTTGTATCGTTTCTCGCAAGCTGCAACTCTTTCATCAATTGAAAAAGAGGAGGATTGGTTCGAATATATCTATGTGAATGATAAACGCCACATCAAATCATCCGCTCCAATCGAGGAGAACTGTGATTGCCCAACCTGTGCACATTATTCTTTGGGATATTTAAGGCATTTATTTAAAATCAACGATGGCTTATATCGTCAGTTAGCAACACAGCATAATTTAACATTCATGGTACGGTTAATGAAATTACTACGGCAATTTCTATGAAAAAAACCCCTGATGAAAACGGTATGAAGGATCTGGTCCGTGAGGTCCTCGAAAAGCCCAAGTATCAGCACATCCATAAAGGATTAATTGAAACCGTTGCTATGGCTGAGCTGGCGAAAGGCCGAAAGAAAAAAGAAACACAAAAAGCTGTCTTGAGCAAACTGCACCAGGTTGGCGCTGCATATTTTTCACAAAAGCCAGATTATGAGAAATGGAGGAATGAACTCGCCTCTCTACCTGATGACATCCATTCAGATCAGGCCAAAGCTTATTGTATAAAAGTAATGGAGAGCCACTATTCAACTGATGAGAGATTGCTCATTCTGACGGATTTTTATCAACAAATTCTTAATTCCATCAAACCAATCCCGTCGATTTTAGACCTTGCCTGCGGGTTGAATCCCCTTGCATTGCCATGGATGCCGATTGATGATGAAACCCGATACTATGGTTGTGATATCTTCACTGATATGATCGATTTCCTGAACATATTCACTGCTCATTTCGGAATTCACGCAAAATTCGAAACATGCAATTTACTTGATGCCACTTTCAACACTTCGGCGAAAATCGCGTTTTTGTTAAAGACAATACCCTGCCTTGAGCAGTTGAAGAAAGGATTTATCCCGCAATTACTTGACGCAATCCCCGTAGAATATATCCTTTTTTCCTATCCAATCAGCAGTCTTTCTGGTAAATCGAAAGGGATGCGTGAAAATTATACTAATCAGTTCACATTGATTAATTCCAGTAGGAGTTGGGAATATGAACGATTTGAGTTTTCAAGTGAACTTGCATTCTTAATAAAGAAGCAATAAATGACCGACGAAGAACTCGACCAGATTGCCCTCCACATCGGAAACAGCAAAAAATATCGCTCGATGAAAATTCCCCGGGAAACTATTTTAGATCTCCTCCAGAGAGAACTAGCAAAACACGCCAAAAAAGCCGAAGCGATTAAGATAGCAAAAGCTAAATTGCATAATATTACTGCCCCATATTTAGATGAATTAGATTATATGAAGGCAGCTCAAGAACTGGAACAGGACTTCTCCAACAAGGACAGAAAAAGCATCGAGGACGTTTGCATCCGATTTCTACAAGCTCACCATTCTACCAATGAGCGTATTCCATATATGAAAGAATTTTATGCTTATATTTCAAACAAAATCGGTAGTTCCTGCTCTATCCTTGATCTCGCCTGCGGGTTGAACCCATTCGTGATCCCGTTGGTGGAATTACCATCTTCGATCTCGTACTTTGCATATGATATTCATGCCCCCCGAATAGAATTGATTAATCGCTTTTTTTCTGGTCTTGGAATTCATGGTTTTGCTGAAACACGCGATATTCTCCTCCGTCCGCCGCTGCAAAAAGCGACTGCAGCATTCCTCTTTAAAGAAGCTCACCGCATGGAAAAAAGGCGCAAGGGTGCCAGTCGAGATTTATTTGGATCATTAAATGTTGACCATCTTTTCATATCCCTCCCCAACCACAGCTTGAACGGAAAATATAATCTCCGCGATAGAATGCGTCGACTCATAATATATTCCATTCAAGAGTTAGGTTCAGTTTTAGAAATTGTGGACTTCTCATCGGAAACTCTCTTTTATATTGGATTGAATAATGGCAAAGCATAAACTGCATCCAACAAAATTCAACCCAATCGTAGATCCGTTGAAATGGGCACAGGATTACCTTTCACCACTGGAATTCGATAATTTAACCGCTTCTTTAGATAAGGATCCCAATATCTCTATACGCATTAATCAACTGAAGTCAGATCCGAAAACTATTACCGGAAAATGGGTACAAGAATATGAATGGGATTTTTCCCCGATCCCATTCTGCAGCAGCGGCTTTTGGATTACGGAACCATCCACTTCCCTCAGCAGAACGATCGAACACCGGCTTGGCTATTACTATATTCAAGAAGCGGCTTCTATGCTGCCTGCGGAATTATATGATTTTGATGGTTTAGATTATCCATTGATCCTTGATATGGCTGCCTCCCCTGGAGGTAAAACCATCCATCTGGTTGACCGTACAATGGACAAAGGACTGATCATAGCCAATGATGCCAGTCGGTCGCGCATCCCCGCACTGCGTATCGTCCTTCAGAATTGGGGCGCCATCAACCAGGCAATTACCAATACGCAGGGAGAGTGGTACGGCCGGACTTATCCAGAAACATTTGACGCTGTTCTGGTAGACGCCCCCTGCAGTATGCAGGGACTTCACTCAAACCCCTCACACAGAATGCGTCCGATAACGGAGAACGAAATCAAATCGCTTGCCAAACGCCAATTCCGTCTCCTCGAAAGCGCCTTACAGGCAGTAAAAATTGGCGGGCAGGTCGTATATTCAACCTGCACACTCTCACCATATGAAAATGAGGGAGTGGTTTCCCGCATCCTTGAAAAATTCCCGGGTGCGGTTGAGATGGAGGATATTCAGCACAAGCTTCCCGCTCCTGCCCCTGCGATAACACATATCGAAGGAATACAACTTCAGGAACAGGTGAAAAAAGCTGTTCGCTTATGGCCGCATATCTTTGGTACGGCTGGCTTCTTCTGCGCGAAATTCATAAAAAAAGGTGCGATTCCCTCAGGAAAACGTATAGATGCGCGTGGGAAAAAATCGAATATTAAAGGTAGTTACTTCAACGAAAAAGAATCACATCATCTTACGGATTTAATCTCCAATCTGTATGGATTTGATCTGAAAAGCATTATTAATGATCAGTCCCTGGCATACTGGCAGTATAAAGAAGATATTTACCTTGCACCCTCTCAGTTAGCGATTCAATTTCCCGAACTCCCTGTTCATTCAATGGGTATGTTAATAGGAAAATATTATCCAAAAGGGTGGCAACCATCGCATGAATTTGTGAGCCGATTTGGAGACTTGTTCACGGAAAATATTTATATTCTTGATAATGAATATCACGATGCATGGACCAGGGGCGAAGATATCCGAGGCATCAAAAAAACAGAGGGTCGAACAGGGAAAATCCTTGCGATCCGAGATGCCATTGGGAGAAATCTTGGGCGAGGTAAAATGCTTTCCAACAGTTTAAAGAATATGCTCCCGACCAGATTATTCTAACCGCTGGAGGTCACTTAATTCATACATCACTAAAGCGGGAAAAACGACCGCGGCAGTTTCCATTCGTAAAATATGCGATCCCAGAGATACTGTTTCTGCTCCAGTCTGTGTCAATGCCTTAATTTCAGTTTCAGAAAATCCGCCTTCTGGGCCAATAAACAAGCCCAGCGAAGGAACGCTCTCCAACCTTTTCACAAGATGCCTTGTATCAATAAGCGCATCCTTAAGAATCCGATTGCCTTCCCCAACCCACGCTGCAATCACTCTATTTACTGTAGCGGATGCGATTTTGGTTGCGGCTGGCAATGATTCGGGGTTGTGAAGCGTTGGTAATCGGCTGCGGCCGCTCTGCTCCGCCGCTTCCCTTATGATGGATTCCCATCGAGTTTTTCTCTTTTCACTCATTTCAGAACTTTGCACTAAAGATCGCTGGCTGATAAAAGGGTGAAACGCATAAACGCCGACTTCAGTCCCTTTTTGCAGGACCCATTCTACTTTTTCTCTTTTCGAAAGAGGAAAATATAAATGCAGGTAAATATTCAACCCTGATTTCACCTCACCAACTTTAATGATCTTCCCAGCTGTTACTCCTGAATCAACCCGGGTTAGTTCCACCTGATATGCTTTGCCTTCCCCATCCATAACCATTACACAATCGCTTCGTCTAAGCCGCAGCACGTGCTGAATCTGATGTGCGATATCTCCAGGGAATATAATCTCTTTGGAAGCAGGATCGATCTGTTTGATAAAAAAACGATGAGTTCCCACTATTTTCTCTTTTCTTTACTCTGCCCAGAGATAACGATTGTATATTCTCCCAGCAGCTTATTCCCTGATATTTGCTCGATTAATTCCGATAATGTTCCGTGAAGGACCGTTTCAAATTTCTTAGTCAAATCATTCGCGATTGCCGCGGGGCGGTCATCATATACTTCCAGTGCATCCTTTAAAAAATTTATCAGGCGGTGAGGGCTTTCATAGAATATCAATGTATGGGGAGAATCTTTATCCACCTCCATGAACCGCTTACGTGCGCTGGGTTTTCGCGGTGGAAATCCGCGGAATGTAAATGCATGTACCGGCAGCCCAGAAAGAACCAGAGCCATCACCAGCGCAGTGGGGCCGGGAACAGCAGTTATTTCAATCCCATTTTCCAGAGCAGCCCGCACGAGAGTAAAACCCGGATCAGATACTGCCGGCGTTCCTGCGCTGCTTACCAAAGCAATATCTCTGCCTTCTTTTAATTGACCTAAAATACGCGGCAATTGTTTTCTCTCATTCTGCTCATAAAACGAGATTTGTGGTTTACTGATCTCAAAATGTTTCAGCAGGATACCTGTTTTTCTGGTATCTTCACTGACAACGGTATCCACCGCACGCAAAGTGTCCAACGCGCGCAGCGAAATATCCCCCAAATTACCGATCGGTGTCGAAACAAGATATAGCATGCTCTAATTTAACCACAAAGTGAAAAAGCGGGTGTCTTTGCACAATGTGCAAAGACATTCCACAAATCAGAGAAAAAAGCATCAATTGTGTCCACAGGTTATAACAAATAGGATGGTCGCCAATATCCAGAAATTCTTTTTTAGTGCGTAGTCCATAGTTTTGGAATTATAGAAATAGTTTCATATCTATTATTGGCTATACTGTTACATTTAGTTCGTAAATTTATGCTAAAGTATATGAATAAGGAATATATGGAGGAACAATGGATAAGAAACGAGTAATTATTTTCCTGGCGATTGCCGTTATGCTCATCGCCACAATTGCCTGTGATATTTCATTTAATAATGATGATGGCCCGTCTGAGGAACAGATTGCGAACAGGCTCACCTTGGAGGCCATCCAAAAGACCCAGACCGCTGAAGCTAAGCCGCCTGAGCCAGAGGACGCCCCGCCGCCCGCGGAAAGCGGTTCCGATGATGATGCGGATGATGATGACCAGCAGGCATCCAATGAGAATTGCTACTTCAGTAAATGGACAGGGGACGAGACCATCCCGGATGGTACCAAGTTTGATCCCGGCGACTCCTTTGTAAAATCCTGGACCCTCCGCAACGAAGGCACCTGCGAATGGACAACAGACTTCCGTATGGTATTCGAGGACGGCGACCAGATGGGCGGTTCCAGTTCAGTGTATCTCACTCACAATGTGCCGACCGACGACACCTATACCGTTGAGATTCCTATGACAGCCCCGTCCAGTGATGGCGATTATACCGGCGTCTGGCGCTTCAAGGCGGCTGATGGAACCAAGATGGGAAAATATTGGGTCAAGATCACGGTCGGAGATCCCGCTCCGCCCCCCGCGGCCTTTGCGGTCACTAGTGTGACCTACTCTATGCCAGACACAACGATTGATATTACTTGCCCCGGAAATGAGATCGTCAATATCACGGCAAATATCACCACTTCTGCTGGTGGTCTTGTTTCCTTCAAGTGGGATGACAGCCAGGGCTGCCTGGCCGGCTGCGTGACAAAATCGATGAATTTTACTGGCGCTGAGACCAAATCCATCACGCACTCCATGACCGTTGGCGCGGCTGGCGATTATTGGGCGAAGATCTACATCGACGAGCCCAACCACCAGTGGTTCGGGCAGAAGAACTTCCACGTCAACTGCAATTAGCAAAGAAATAAACACAAATAAAGCGCATCCTGTTCGGATGCGCTTTATTCAGCATTTCCCTCAGGTAGAATAGATCTTTTTCGCTGCCAGTACTGCTTCCGGCGAGAAAACCTTGATTTTCACTTGAATATCATCAAGCTGCGACATGATCAGAGCATGGTCGATACACGCCCGGTACATTCATAGTGAACAACGCCCGTGTGGTCTTTTCCGTGATGCGTGTGCGCTGGTCAGGGCCGTAGATCACACTCGAGATGACGTAGCCATGGTGCACAAGATGACCGGTATCGCCCCTCCAGTGGTAGTTCATGTCCCCGGACGTACTAAACAAGATTTTGATGGACACTCTAATGGCTCTTCCAAGCATCTTCATGACACTTTTCGGAATCGGTATCCTATATTTCTCAAAGACTATCAGCCAAAGCACCTACCTAGGAATGAGAAAAGGCGGCTCGTGGTGTCAATGTCTCATTATCTCCTTTTTTTGTTCAGCATTCCCGTACTGATCAGAAAAATCGGCAGAGCGAACGCAGCGCCGCACGGCAGCCGCAGTCCACGGGAGGTTCCAAGTTCTTCCTCCTGCTCGTGTACCTCCGCTTGATCTTCCACCTGGGGTGGAGCTGCTGGTGCGGTTTCCTGGCCGAGCAGGGAGAGATCATCCACCCACAGCGTACCGGTGTTGGGTGTATCGAGATAAGTGCTCATACCGAAAGCCAACCCTACGATCTGGTCTGGTTTGGTGAAAGGCTCGCCAGCGCCATCTTCCCAATCGGCTCGGTGGAATTCTGACCAGTTAAGCGAAATTGGCACCCAACCGCTGGCGCTGTCCGCCGGTGTTTCAATCGTGTACAGGTATGTCTCCTGCGCGTCATGGCTTCCGGCGTAGATATCCACGTCAAAGACCAGTCCAGGCTGGGCGGCGTGCAGGTAGAAAGTCAGGCCTTCACCGCCGCTCCAGTTCTGCGGGCTGTCATAGAACAGCGCGCAGGTTGCCCATGCGTTTGGTGCAATGTCAAAATCCAGTGCTAACGCTCGTGTCCCGCTGAACACCATTTCCGACTCAGCCGCGCAGTGTATGGATGTGGGGGTGGCTTCGTCCAAGAATGGCTCCCATCCGTTGGTGCCGGGCGGGTTGTCCGTTTCGAAATCATGGATAAAGCCGGCGGATACAGGCTGCGCGGCAGGTGCCTGTTGTTGTACCTCTGCCTGCGTCTGCTCGTCCTGTGCCGCTTCAGGAGCGGATGATTCCACAGGGGGCTGCAGCGGCGCGTTTTCCTTAAAACTATTATAGAAGATGTTCAACAGCGGGATGAATTCTTCGGTTGCCTTGCGGCTGCCCCCAGCCGAAGGGTGGTCGTCACCGGTGGGATAGTGCAGCGTATCGCTGCTGCCTACCACGTGTTCAATCTGTCCGTTCTGGTACTGGTGGTGCGCGTTGGAAGCGGTCAGAACGTTATAGAAGTCAAAGACCGCAACATTGTTTAAAGTGTAATTGTTTTCACTCAGCCAGTCGTTAACCAGCCACAGGTTAAAAGCCCGCGCGTTCTCGGCATAGCTTTGGTCGCTCAGCGGCGGGGCGGTGATGACCACAAAGAGCTTATCCGGGCGTGTGACAAAATACTGCAGCAGCTGATTATAGACATACTTTGCGCCCCCGACCGAGAGATCCTCATACGTACCGGGCGGGTCATTTGGGCTGCCGGTCAGCTCCGAGTTTGGGAAGCAGGATTTGAACATGATGATCTGGTTCTCGCCACCCGGATCGGAAAGGGTGTGTGTATAGCTTGAGTGCTGCCCGTTTTCGTTAAACAGTGCGTCCATATAAGCGGGTGTTTGCGAACTGCGGAACCATTCTATCCAGAGAGGAATATCGGTGTTGTCACCGATAGAGTCCGGCCCCCAGCCATAGTTGGTATCACTGACAAAATAATTATTAGTGCTGAGCTCGCGACCTAAGTCGCCGTAGCCATCCGCCAGCCAATTTTCGCCGGTGGAATGGTGGATGAAGATCAGCTTGACCACTTCATCCGGCGGATCAGGGTCCGGGTTCTGCCAGTGCGGAGCTGCGGCTGTAAAAAACAGCGCGGCACCCAGAAGCGCAATCATTAATAGATGATTTTTTCTATTCATAATATCTCTCCCATCATATGAATGGAATCCTTTCAATCATTATACTTGAATTCAACTAGCAAGTGCAACTTTGAAAGCGTAAGAGAGGTAAGCTGC
>CAZBCD010000065.1:0-10315 GCA_964490205.1 uncultured Pelolinea sp.
CCGCAGCTTACCTCTCTAACGCTTTCAAAGTTGCACTTACTAGTTGAATTCAAGTGTTGAAATACGCGTGTTTTAACATCGTTATTATGAAAATGAGTGCCAAGAGTGGTGACCGGGAGGAAATTCAAGGGATCAAATCCTGCCCCTGCAATATTGGCCTGATTGTTAATGAAGGAAGCCGCAGAGTGAGTGATCATATTTGTGATGCATCCAAATTCCTTTAGAAAAAGCTCGTATCCAATGATGCCGTGTTCGATAGGCAGCTTTCCTGTCCATAGAGTTGTCAGTGCGGCACTGGTTGTACTGGGCACGATGCTGGTTAGGGGTGTATATTTACCTTTCGATAGGAAAGGTTTCCATTCTTCTTGCTGTTTTTCATGAATAACACCGTTAAAAAATTGATTGAAGATGGATAAGTTTAGACCATCCATCAACAGCAGGATCACATGTTCAAATTCTTTGTCGAACTGGTCCATTATGATGTGTGCAAATGGAGGGCTTCCCTTTAATGGACAGCCAAGCCAGAGGGAAATGCTCCCTGGGAGATTTGCGATAGATAACCCTTTATAAGCAGGGACAACCACGTCTTTTCCAACCAGGAAAGCGGGTTTTTCTTGGGATTGAATTGTATTCAAGATCTGATCGTATATGTTTTGCATTGGCAACTCAATATGATGAATTTAGATATTATCGGGTTAATTATGCGCCAGAACCATATTTTATTCGATTATTGTGTAGATGGGAATTATGATGAAAACGGGACACCCAAAATAATATACTGATCTGCACGGTTTTTTTTCTCTTGATGACAATCCTTTTTAATCGATCGCAATCAAGGCAAATGATTACCCATAATCTATTAGATTCTTGTATCTGGAAGATGCATTATTATTTTCCGATCTGAAAAGTGTTGAAATGTTGCAGGATGGACAGATAACCTATCTTGCGATTGATGAAAATCAAATTCCAGAAACAGATGTGGTCCTTATCGCTGCCGCAGATATGACATTAAAGGATGAAGGATCTATTACCTGTCAGGGTGTATTTTCCATAAACAACTGATTCTTTTGTATAATCATATCAATAAGAACAGAGGAATATGCGTCGCGAACTGCTTACATGGGATGATGTTGACCAATTAATTGACCACCTCATTCCCCAATTCGACCATGAATTTGAGGGAATGGTCATCATCACGCGCGGAGGTATAGTGCCCGGCGGATTGCTGGCTGCAGCGATTCAATTAGAGAATATCCTGACCGCATCAGTAGATTTTCCAGCCGAAGTTGAGATGGATATTGCCCGGCAGCAGAATCGATTTGTTTCCTGGCCGCAGTTCATTCAATTTCCAGATGAGGCTGTGTTGAATGCCAGGCGGATACTTGTTGTTGATGATGTGTGGGGTTCTGGGCGAACAATTACCGCTGTTAAGAATCGCATTTCAGGACTGGGCGGGCTTCCCTACACCTGTGTTCTTCATTTCAACCCATCCCGTAATCTGTTCGGTAAATACCGACCTGATTATTTTGCTGCGACTACGGATGCCTACATCGTTTACCCCTGGGAGACGCAAAGAAGCAGGGAGAACCCAGTTGTGGGCGGTTATGACCAGTAACTAAGAGTGTAAACTTGACATGTCATCGAGTAAGACCTGGCGGTATTTTTCCACCATCATGTCCACGCCGAAGTACATCTCCGCTCTGGATCGCGCTGACCTCTTGAATGTGGATAAATTATTAAGGACATTCACTGCGGCTTTTGCAAGCGGTTCAGTTTTTGGCGCATCCAGATTCCAGTAATTCGAGCCGTATGGCACGACTGTTCCACCATCTTCGCCAATGAGTTCAGGAAGCGATCCGGTAGCGTAGCTGACAACTGGCAGCCCACATCCCAACCCCTCAACGAGTGAATTCGGGCATGCGGCATTAATCTCTGCGGGGAAAAGAATATGTGCTGATCGATCGAGCGCGGGAATTTCCTTATGCGGGATCAATCCCAGCCAATTTATATTTACTCTGTGATTTGTTGAGACTTTGGTTCTCATGGACGAGGGTACATTACCTGCGATCAGTAAATCTACTTGTTTGTTTGTTCGATCTGATAACGCGTTTGCCAGATCAACTGCGTTGAATAGATCGCGTTCATGTCCGCCTTTAAAACTGCCTTCAACAACCAATAATCGGATTATTTCCGAGTCTAACTTTTTTCTGTTTGAAGGGGAGAACTCTTTAAGGTCAATGCCGTTATAAATAACAGTACTCGGTGTTGGCAATGAGCCATGTACTGTATTCCACCAATCTCGTGTAAAGATACTCTGGTAGACAACCGCGTCTGCCAAATGGCGCCGGGTGAAGGATAATTGTAGGTTCATTCGCTCAGACCGGAGATAGTGCTTTAACCCCGTAAATTTTTTCTTGTGCAGCCAATTCATTCCATCCAAACGCTGCACAATACGGATGCCACTGCGTTTGGCAAAGAAGAGATCGTCAAAACGTCGAGTACCACCAATGACCAGAACAGCAGCTGTTGAAGGATCACGAGGATTATGGTTGACCGATATGCCTAATTTTCCCAACCCTTTCCTAAGCTTTGCCTGGAAGGTTGAGGGTCCGCCATGACCTTTTAATTTTGGAAGAATACAAATAGTTGGATCAACCACGATGATCGAATTATCCTCTAAAGAGATTTCTTGATTCGAAATAATGCTTTCTTAATGAATCTCGGATCGGTATGTGCTATTTTACTGGATTTAAGGTTAAAATAGGACAGTTTATATCATGGAAAATAAAAGACGCATTGTAGTGAAGATTGGTACATCCACCCTGACAGGTGGAGGTTCGCATTTACTCCTACCGCAGGTTGTGGATCTGGCACGACAAATTTCTGTATTAACTACAGAAGGGGAGAAGGTAAGTGTGGTTTCATCTGGTGCAATTGCAGTCGGACGAGAAGCGCTTGGATTTCCTGACTTGGCTAAATCGATACCTGTCAAGCAAATGTTAGCTGCAGTGGGCCAGCCGCGGCTTATGAATGTGTATGAGCAGCTATTTGAAATATTTGGATGTAAAGTTGCCCAGATGCTGTTGACGCGTGAAGATGTGCGCGACCGTCGCAGATATATTAACGCGCGTAACACGCTGAACTCGCTTTTGGATCACAAGGTTATACCTATTATCAACGAAAACGATAGTGTTGCTACGGAAGAAATTCAAATTGGAGATAATGACAATTTATCTGCGCTCGTTGCCAACCTGATCGAAGCTGATCTGCTGGTGCTGCTGACAGATCAGGAAGGGCTGTTTACAGCTGACCCTGATCGATCAGAAGGGGTTGAATTGATCCACCGTATAGATGATGACGATATTCCAAAAGAAATTTGGAGAGCCGCAGGTGGCACACAGAATGAATTGGGGACCGGTGGTATGCTCACGAAACTGCAAGCCGCGGATACTGCTCGGCGGTCAGGGACGCATGTAGTGATCGCAAAAGGAAATTTACCGAATGTGCTGATTAGAATCGCTGCTGGAGAAGAATTAGGCACTCAAATATATTCCCCAGTAGATACTCTAGAAAGCCGGAAGAGGTTTTTACTGGCTGGCGCGAACCAGCATGCAGCTATCATTATTGATGCTGGTGCGAAACGTGCGCTTCGAGCTGGCGGATCACTCCTTCCTGTGGGGATATCGGCGGTAAAAGGTGATTTTGATCGGGGAGATATTGTGCCTGTGAAAGGATCTGATGAGAAGGATTATGCGATCGGGCTGGTCAATTATTCGTCCGAAGAGGTGAGAAGGATCAATGGCAGGCAGTCGGGGGAAATTGAGGCGCTGCTTGGTTTTGCTTTTGGGGATGAAGTGATTCATCACAATAATATGACAGTGCTTCGGTAAAGGCGAAATTATGCTGAATATGGAATTAATTTGTAAACACGCGAAACAAGCCGGTCGATCCTTAGCACTGATCTCGACTGAAAAAAAGGACCGGGCATTAACTGCGCTCTCTGAATGGCTATTGACTCATCAGGATGAGATTATCAGAGAAAACGAAATAGATATCAGGAATGGCCGAACAGTTGGATTGTCACCAGCGATGATCGATCGGTTAACTCTTACACCAACTCGCATACGTGGTATGGCAAACGATTTGCTAAATGTAACCAACCTGCCAGACCCGGTAGGCGAAGTGTTTGAAGAAAAAAATCTGGAAAACGGGCTGCATCTTGAAAAGCAGCGTGTACCGCTGGGTGTGTTGGCAGTGATCTATGAATCCCGGCCAAATGTAACTATTGATGTGGCCTCTCTGGCGCTGAAAAGCGGAAATGCGGTCATTCTACGGGGTGGAAAAGAAACCATCCACAGCAACCGCGTCCTTGTCGGTGGGATTCATAATGCTCTCCAAACCGTGGATATAGACACGTATGCGGTGCAGTTCATCAGCGACCCTGACCGGAAATTAGTGGAACAGCTGCTTACCATGTATAAGTATGTGGATATGCTTATACCACGCGGCGGCGCTGGCTTACACCGCTACTGCCGCGAACATTCCACAATCCCGGTCATCACGGGTGGAATAGGAGTTTGCCATCTTTTTGTGGATGAAAGCGCAGATCTCAACCGTTCGCAGGAGGTGATCCGAAATGCTAAGGTACAGCGGCCAACTGTGTGCAATGCGTTGGACACTATGCTGGTACATAAAGCAGCAGCAGTAGATTTTATTCCACAACTTGTCGATTATTTGAAGGACGATGGGGTTGCGTTCAGGCTGGATGACCGGGCGATGGAATTCTTGCCGGAGAAGCATAATGCGGAAGCCCAACTAGCTGGTGAAGATGATTTTGATACCGAATGGTTGTCTTTGGTGCTGGGGGTGAAAGTTGTTGATGGGATCGATGACGCGTTGATGCATATTTCTCAACATTCGACAGGACATTCTGACGGCATCCTTACGGAAAATGAAGAGAATGCAAATCGATTTACCGCGGAAGTGGATTCCGCTGCGGTGTATGTGAATGCGAGCACGCGGTTTACCGATGGGACACAATTTGGGTTAGGCGCGGAAGTGGCTATCTCCACCCAGCGGCTGCACGCGCGCGGACCAATGGCACTGCGGGAATTGACGACGTATAAATGGGTTGTTCGGGGAAATTATCACTTTCGGCAATAACGATTAGCAATTTGATCTAACTATTTATTAGTCTTTTCACGATCTTGATCGCAGCATGGCCATCACCATATGGATTAGCAGCGTGCGCCATTGCCTGATAGGCGGATTCATCATCGAGCAAGCAGGCGGCTTTATCTAAAATGGTATCGGTATCTGTCCCAACCAATTGTAGTATCCCAGCATCAATGCCTTCCGGACGTTCTGTTACATCCCGCAGTACAAGGCAGGGGATGCCTAACCCGGTAGCTTCTTCCTGGATGCCGCCGGAATCGGTCAGGATCAGGTGGGCGTGTTTGAGAAGGTGTACCAGAGATAAATATCCTAATGGGGGAAGAAGGGTGATACTGGGAATGTTTTTAAGCATTTCATGCACTGGTTTATTTACGTTGGGGTTTAGGTGAACCGGATAGATGATCTCTATTTTATCTCGATACCTGTCCGCCAGTGATTGGAGTGCCGAGCAGATGTTCTTGATCGGTGTTCCGAAGTTCTCCCGGCGGTGTGCGGTAACGACGATCAACTGTTTTTCTCCTGAAATGATCCCCTTCTTTTTTAATAGATCTTTTATTTCCTTTGGTATTGGGAATGCGGTTATCTGGGTGAGCGCGTCAATGATGGTGTTGCCGGTGACCTTGATGAGGTTGTCTGCAATACCTTCCCGAAGCAGGTTGTTTCGAGCCCATTCAGTTGGCGCGAAATGCAAATCGGCGGTTACACTCGCTACCCGGCGGTTGATTTCCTCAGGGAAGGGCTGCCATTTATCCCCGGTGCGTAGTCCTGCTTCCACATGCCCAACCTTAATGCGGCGGTAATAAGCGGCTAAAGCGGCCGCTATGATGGTGGTTGTGTCGCCCTGCACAAGCAGCCAATCTGGCTTGAATTCTTCCAATACCGGATCAAGGTGGATGAAGATAGAAGCGGTTAGCGAAGCCAGGTCCTGGTTGTCGCGCATGAGATCTAGATCGCGGTTGGGTTTGATCCTAAAGAGGTCAAGCACCTGATCCAGCATTTCACGGTGCTGGGCTGTGACAACAACAATGGAATTGAATCGAGGGTCTTTCTCTAACTGCTGAATTACCGGCGCTAATTTGATGGCTTCCGGCCGGGTGCCGAAAACGGTCATTATGCGAATGATGTCCATTAGTTATTTTTCCCGTCCCCTAATCGAAAGTATGTAAAACCGGCAGACTGCCATGTATCTCTGGCCCAGCCATTTACCGTATCCAATACAACACAGTCGCTGGTGCTTTTTGCGAATTTATTGGGATCAATTTTCTTCAGTTGAGAATGTCCGACAAGCAGGAGAATTATGTCCGCCTGCGCGAATGCATGTTCCAGCGTACGGACGGTTTCGACACCTTCAATAGAATAATCTAAATCAAAAGGTTCATGAATGCGTACTTCCGCACCTGCATCGCGCAGGAGTTTTGTGGTTTCAACAGCTGGGGATTCTCGCAGGTCGTCGACATCTGGTTTATATGACAAACCTAACACAGCAACCTTTTTCCCGCTAACCTTACCGATTTTTCGTTTAATGAAATCGAGCACATATTTTGGTTGGCCATCATTTACCATACGGGCGGAATATATCAGGCTTGTAAGGTCTGGGGCAGCTTCAACAAAGAACCAGGGGTCCACACTGATGCAGTGCCCGCCGACTCCCGGACCTGGATTGAGGATCCTTACACGCGGATGACGGTTTGCGAGATTAATCGCTTCCCAGATATCCACGTGAAAGCGATCAGCCAGACGGGCAAATTGATTGGCTGCCGCGATGTTAATATCACGGTATGTATTTTCCATCAACTTGACCATTTCCGCAGTTGTCGCATCGGTGAGGATGATCTCTCCGCGAACAAATGTACTGTACAGCGCTTCGCCAGCTTTCGCAGAAGCTTCATTAATACCACCGATCACGCGAGCGTTTTCGATCAGTTCTCTAAGAATTTGGCCAGGCAGCACACGTTCTGGAGAATAAACAAGATGAAAATCCTTCCCCGCTGTGAGCCCACTTTTTTCCAAGATCGGCGCTACAATGTCAACTGTTGTACGGGGCGGGGAGGTAGATTCTAGAATGATCAGATTACCTTTTTCTAAATGTGGAGTAATGGCTTTGGCCGCAGCTGTAACAAAGTCGAGATTGGCTAATTTATCTTCTTTAAAAGGTGTGGGCACAGCGATGATGAACGCATCCGCTGGCTGTGGTTGGTCTTTAACAACTAAATTGCCGGAACGGATGGCTGCTTGCACTAATGTTCGCAGACCGGGTTCATAAAGATGCACCTTTCCATTGTTGAGGTTCTCAACAACAGCGGGATTGGTGTCTACCCCGATAACTTCTAACCCATGTGTTGCAAATGTACTCGCGGTCGGTAAGCCGATATACCCAAGCCCAAGTACGCAGAGTGTCTGATAACTCACAAATAAACTCTCCTCGTAAGAATTAACTTTAATTATCCCATAAATTATATTGGCAATCATGATGGTCGTAAAATGACGAAGTTTAGGTATTAAATATTAGTTTCATATATAATTCAATACACTATCCTTGGAAAAATGAGTTTCAATGCAGTTTTCTAGCGGAATGGAACGTATCGAATGAATATAGAAATGAAAGAGAAATTACTGAAATTCGCGGTGGAAGCATCAAAGAATTCTCACTGCCCATATTCAAATTTTCGAGTAGGAGCAGCAGTATTAACCAAATCGGGGAAGGTTTTTAAGGGCGGCAATATTGAAAATGTGTCTTATGGGGCGACTGTGTGCGCAGAACGTGTGGCGTTTTGGAAAGCTGTATCGGAAGGGGAAAAGGAATTTGAAGCAATCGCGGTGATCGGCCCGGGAACAGGCGAAGGATATCCCTGCGCGCAGTGCCGTCAGGTGATGGTTGAGTTTGGCTTAGATTGGTTAGTGATCAGTGGAAATGAAGATGGGAATTATAAAGGCGAAATGTCTGTACGCGACTTGATCCCATTCCCTTTTACACCGGATGCCTTATTAGGATAAGACTGTAAAAATATAGAATAAATCCTTCATCATAGCCAGAAGTGATAATAGAATTCGATTTTTATTTTCTGATACCCGCACTTCTTGTATAGGCGGCAGGCAGGTAGATTATCTCCCTGCGTAACTACATGCGCAGTATGGCAGCCGTGCTGGATGAACCATCTCTGGGCATCCAATACGAGCTGTTGGCCAAATTTTCTTCCACGGAATTCCTCATCTACCGCGATTAGCCCAATATCGCCAACCCCATTTTTGTTAGAGAGAGTAACCATACCGGCAATGTGATTATGCTGCCTGATTACCAACACTTCATTTGCTATTTCACCAGATACACTTCTTCGAATCCAAGTTTTATAAAGAGCGGTGAATTTTTCATGGGGAAATCTATTATCAAGAGCAAAACGTGAAAAAAATCCACTTTGGATAGCGAGTTTTTCTAATTGGGAAAATGGCATGGGACTGCTGTATGGTTCGGCTTTGGGTAGAGGTATACTATCCAGGTTGATATTTCGTAAGTTGACCTCAAAAGAAGTCTTCTTATCAACCAACTGGCCGGGATACGATTTGAAATCATACGTATATTGGTGTTCTGATGCCCAATATACAAGTTGAAATCCTTTTTGACGCATTTCTGTCAGGATTGAAGCAAGTTGGTTTTTCTGCAGAGAAGTTGGAATAATCCTGCCGGTCCTAATTCTGAAAAAATCTGTATCCCAGGTGAGCAATTGGTAGTCCATAAGATCGCTATAATTATCTCATATGAGTATTTTGAAAAGTGGAATAATAAGAACTTACTCCTAATTAGAAAAAAAATAATGATGATCGAAAATAATTTTTGAGAAATGAATTATAGGCGTAAGAATTCCATTGCGATGAAAAGAAAGGTTGATAAAAAAGTGAGGATTGAACATGGCAAAACAATATCATATCCAGTTGGACGATGGAGACTGCGCTCCATATGTATTGCTGCCCGGAGACCCGGGTCGGGTTAAAACAGTCGCAGATACTTGGGATACATCTCGTAAAGTTGCAGAAAATCGTGAATACGTAACATATACCGGAGAGTATAAGGGCGTACCGGTCACCTGTACAAGCACAGGTATAGGTGCTTCTTCAACGGCAATCGCAGTTGAAGAATTGGCCAGGGTCGGCGCAAAGACCTTTCTGCGTATCGGCACATGCGGTACATTTCAGGAATGGGTCAAAAATGGCGACATGGTAATCTTTGATTCAGCTGCCCGATATGACGGAGCATCACGGGCATATGCGCCGATCGAATTTCCAGCAGTGGCGCATTATTCTGTCATTCAGGCTTGCATTCAGGCAGCGCAGCAGCTTGGCATTCCATTTCATGTGGGAACAACGCGCACTCATGATGGCTTATATGCGCGCCAAAGTGCGCCTGGTGGATCTTTCAATGGATACTGGCAGTCAGATTGGGCACATCATTATGAAGATCTCAAGCGGTTGAATGTGGTTGCTTCGGAGATGGAAGCAAGTGTGATATTGGTGCTGGCTAAGATCTGGGGATTGCGGGCAGGCGGCATAGCCACTTCGGTGATCACTGTGATTAATCCTTCCGAGGACGAAGGAGAATACGATCCCGAAAAGGATTTTGTTCATTCTACGGAAAATATTAGAAATCTGGCACTGATGGGTAGTGAGGCAGTTTGCATCTTGGCAAGAATGGATAAGGAATCGAAATAACCTTTGAGTAATAGAATTTTACAAATGGTGAGGTATTTTATTAAGAGGAATAAATCGGAAGGATAGATTTCTATATAGATTAGACTGCACATAGTACAATCAGTCCAGAGGATCTCATGCCGAAAACACTGTATCTAATCGATGGTCATGCCCTTGCGTACCGGGCATATTTCGCTTTAATGGCAACAGGTGCACGGTTCCAATCACGTTCAGGAGAGCCAACTGCCGCAACTTACGGATTTACTAGTATTCTCCTCAGTATTTTGGATCGTGAAAAGCCGGAGTATTTAGCAGTCGCATTTGACACCGGTAAGACCTTTCGTAATGAGATGTTCCCTGACTATAAAGCCACACGCGCGAAAATGCCGGATGAGTTAAAACCACGAATTGAGCGCATCCGTGAATTGGTTGATGCCTTCAATTTCCCGCGATTAGAGAT
>CAZBCD010000066.1:0-10314 GCA_964490205.1 uncultured Pelolinea sp.
AAAAAAAAAAACCGGCTAAAGAAATTAGACCAACTACTTCAGTGATCAGGAAAAATTTCAGCATTTTCATCGTAAGCCTGATGCGGGTTCAATTATACCGATCATTGACCAAGGTCCTGCCCAGGTTATCTTGACATCCATAATTTTTCCCAGTAAATTTTCTTTGTTATCGACAAACACAAGTTTATTCGTGGGAGTGCGGCCCCGCCAGCGATCCTTTGATTTCCCTTCAAAGAAAACCGGAACTTTTTTGCCAAAAATTTTCTGATTAATCTCAGCTGATATTTGCTCTTGGAGTTTTTCAATGATACGGAAACGGCGCATTTTTTCTTCCGGGGGAACATCATCAATCAGCTTTCTGGCGGAGTATGTGCCCGGGCGGGGTGAGTAGCGTGCGACGTGAGTCATATCCGGTCTGACTGTTTTTAACAGATCTGCTGACCGATCAAACTGGGCTTCACTCTCCCCGGGAAATCCGACGATGACGTCTGTGGCTATTGAACCGTCTCTCAGGCGTTTTCTTATTTTCTCAACAACTTTGATATATTGATCGATTGTATAACCACGGCGCATGTTCCTGAGGACTATGTCATCGCCAGCTTGATTGGGCAGCTCAAAATGGGGCATTACTTTTGGGAGATCAGCCACTGTATCTAAAATGTCATCAGTCATCCAGTTAGGGTGTGATGTAAGGAAACGGATGCGCTGAACCCCTTCTATTTGATGGATTTTCCGTAATAAAGTGCTCAACCTGGGGTATCCGGGTTGATCCTGCCCATAACGGTCAACGATCTGCCCGAGCAGTGTTATCTCCTTAACGCCATTGGCAACCAGCGCATTCGCGTCAGAAATGATTTCGTCTGGTGGGCGGCTGATCTCTTTTCCACGACGCAAGGGGATGATACAGTAACTGCAGGAATGGGAACATCCGAACACAATGGGGAGGAAAGCAGTGACTACCGTATTATCTTTTGTTGAAGGAAGCTTGTACGCGAATTCCGTATTGAGAATATCCGAGATTTCCTGATGTTTTGCGGTGGTAAGACCTTTACCCTGAAGATGGTCTACTAATGGACGTGGATCAGAGGGCTGTGAAAATACATCCACATAGGGATAACGCTGTTGCAGTTCTGAGTAACCATGAATACCTACCAGGCAGCCCATTAAATTTATCACTAAATCAGGATTCTTTAATTTTAAAGGCTTTAGAGAGGTAAGCCGGCCAATTGCTTTCTGTTCCGCACTTTCGCGGACAACACACGTATTCAATACGATCACATCCGCCTGATTTGGCAGTTTAGTGGGTGTATAATCGAGATCTTCAAGGGCAGCTGCCACACGGTTTGAATCCGCGACATTCATTTGGCAGCCTTCGGTCCAAATATGATAACGCACGCCCGCGATTATAACAGTAATTCAGACAAAGCCCATCCACTTCTACAATAGTTTATGGTCTGGTAAAATAGCGGAATGCAGCAGCCAGACTACATTCCCTATTCGCAGAAAAAGCGCAAGAGTTTATTATTACTTTTAGTCATCTCAACAGCTTTGGCGGCTTCGGGGCTTTTGATATACCAAATACCCCGTGTGAATCGCTTTGTCAACTACCGCATGGATATCGCAAAAACGTATGTGGAAAAATTGATTCATCCGGTCAGCAACTTGCCGACCCCTGCGGTGAAAAATGAAACTGAAATACCAGATCCAGCAGTGACGACAGAATCTTCTCCAACATCAACCCCAGAGCCAACGATCACTCCAATGTTCACTCCAACCGCGACTTTAGTGCCAACCCCAATCCCCGCTCAAATGCAGCTTACTCCTCCGGGATATGATGAAATCCGTGATAAGCAGGATATGAATAACTGCGGACCGGCTACTCTGGCGCTCTATCTGCGGTATTTTGGATGGGAGGGAGACCAATATGATATATCGGGTGTGATCAAACCCACGCGGGATGACCGTAATGTTAATGTTGAGGAATTGATTTATTATGTGAGAACAGAAACTGGCTGGCTGAACACGGAGTTTAGGGTTGGTGGTGATCTAGACACCCTGAAAAGATTAATTGCTGCGGGTATTCCGGTGATGATCGAAGAAACCTTCACGACAGACCGCCAATATTGGCCAGAAGATGACCAATGGTCCGGCCATTATCTCCTGATTACAGGCTATGATGATACGGCGCTTGAGTTCACAGTCCATGACAGCGAAGCTGGACCTAATCAGAAAATGGCTTATTCTATTTTGGATGAAAACTGGGAGTCTTTCAATCGGGTGTATATAATGGTTTATTTACCTCAGACTGAAGATGACATCAAGCGCGCATTGGGTGAGGATTGGGACGTGGTTACCAACCGCCAAAAAGCGCTTGAATCAGCAGAAATTGCAACCCAATCAGACCCGGAGAACGCGTTTAGCTGGTTTAATGTGGGAACAAATCTGACTTATTTTGAAAAATATAATGAAGCTGCCTTAGCATATGATACCGCGCGCACCCTCGGATTACCACAACGGATGCTGCGTTATCAGTTTGGGCCTTTCATCGCCTATTTCCATTCTCTGCAAACAGATGAAGAAATGGCGCTCACGAAATATGCCCTGGAAATTACGCGCACATCTGAAGAAGCCATGCTATGGCGTGGATGGGCGGAATACAGAAGAGGGAATTCTGAGACAGCACTTAACTACTTTCGGGATGCCCTCCGCATTCGGCCGGATTATGTGGATGCTATTTACGCTATTGATTTTGTTAAATCAAACTAACCGGGACTTATATGGGCATACAAGCTGAGCGAGTAAGGGCGATCTTATTCGATATAGATGGCACTCTCAGTGATTCCGACGATCTTATAGTACAGAAAGTGGAAAGGTTTTTAAAACCATTCTATTTCTTTTCCACTATAGAAAAACGGCATTCTGCGGCTCGTTGGCTGGTCATGGCAGTAGAATCTCCCGGCAATTTTATATACAACCTGGCCGATCAATTTGACCTTGACAGTTTGTTTATCAGGATGATCAATAATCGTTCAAAAAAAAGAAATCATCAGGTAAAAAAGTATTGGATCATACCAGGTGTTCAGGGTTTATTATCTGATTTAGTTGGTAAGTTTTCAATGGGTGTGGTCAGTGCTCGGGATGAGAAAAGTGCTTTCGCGTTTGTCAGGCAGTTCAAGCTTGAAAAATATTTTTCTGCGATCGTAACATCTCAAACCTGCCGGTATACAAAGCCATTCCCTGATCCGCTATTATTTGCGGCCGAGAAACTTGGGGTCGAACCGCAATCCTGCCTGATGGTAGGTGATACTACCGTGGATATAAAAGCTGCCAAGCTGGCAGGTATGCAGGCGGTTGGAGTATTATGCGGTTTTGGGAGCGAGAAGGAACTCAAGAGGGCAGGTGCTGATGTGATCCTGCCTGCAACGACAGATTTGCTCCAGATTATTTTTTCCCATGAAAAATGATCTTCTGCGGAATGAAAAAAGCCCCCTATGTAAAAATCCAAGCTTATATTAGTATATTCTGTATGTTTTTCTGTCAGGATTTCTTTATCTGCTTTACCCACGCAACAGCACGTTCAAGCTCACCTTTTTTCAAAGGGCCTTCCGAGCCGCGCACAAAGAATCCTTCTGAAGGGACAGTTACCTGACCACCCTTTTTCTTCAAAGCATCCAGGATGGGCTTATCGGCGTAACCGAACAGCTTTGCCATGAAGCGCAGAAAACCAGGCACCTTGTCGGTCATTGCGATACGCGTGTCGAATGCGGCAACTTTAACACCTGCCAATTGTTTAGATGGAGTGCCTTTCAGGAAAGACTTAGTCGCAGGCGATGGGCTGAAGGCTCGCGTGGGGGATCCAACAATCAGGTAATCCAACCCATCGAGCATATTGGGCTTTACATTGACCGCTTTACATATGGTGACTTCTTTCGCATTGCCAAACGCTTTGCCAATAGCCAGGGCGATTTTCTCGGTATTGCCAAAAAATGAATCATAGACAATTAATGCTTTCATAAGGATACACCTCCACAGGAGTTAATTTGATATCCTGATTATAAAGTAATGAGGGAAATATTATTCTAATCAACACATGCCTGATCTTCCACCAGACCAGCTCTGATCATTGTGGAATTACTACTGTACTACCCCCATCCGGCAACCTGATCACATTCACAGCAAGGCCGTAGATCTCTGATAGTTTCTCTGGGAGAAGGACATCCCGTGCACTACCAAACGCGTCGGTTGTACCATTTTTCATGGCCAGAAACACGTCCCCAAAGCGGGCAGCTAAATTGAGGTCGTGCATCGCGACAAGGACAGTTTTTCCATCGTTTAGGCTTAATGTTCTGGTTAACTCAAGAAATTCTATCTGATATCGCAGATCAAGATGGGAAGTGGGTTCATCCATCAGAAGAACGGGCGTGTTCTGGGCGAGCGCACGGGCGAGGATAACGCGCTGGCGTTCCCCGGCGGACAGCTCACCGCACAGTCGATCCTTGAATTTCTCGACATCGGTCTGCTCCATTGCATGACTGACAATTTTTTCATCTTCCCGGGATGCTTTCCCGTTCCAGTTCATGTATGGGGTGCGGCCCATGAGAACAACTTCCCGCACAAGGAAGGAAGGGGGGACATACGTTGACTGAGGAACGACAGCTATCAGACGCGCGCATTTGTTTTCGCTTGTTTGGAAGAGATCTGTTCCATTGATATTTAACTGGCCTTGTATATTAGGAAGCACCTGGCTGATCGCGCGGATCAGTGTGGTCTTGCCAGAACCGTTGGGGCCGATGACCGCAAGAAGATGCCCCTCTGGGAGATTGAAATGAATATCACTGATAACTGCTGATTGGTCATATCCAGCCCTGTCAATAGATACGCGTAGCTGCATGATTACCAGTCCTTCTCTTTTGAGCGGCGCAGGATGAAGAGGAAGAACGGCGCACCGCATAAGGATGTGATGATTCCGACAGGTAATTCCTGAGGGGCAACAAGGACACGCGCAATAATATCCGCAAGTACGAGGAATACAGCACCGCCAACCATGGAAATTGGGAGCAGGCGTCGCATATCACCGCCGGTTATCCGCCGGAATATATGCGGAATGATCAATCCCACAAACCCGATCACACCTGTGAACGCAACTGCCGCGGCAGTGGATAGGGTGGCAAAAATCACAATCCTAGTACGGGCACGGTTGACATTGATGCCCAATTGGCGGGCCTGCTCATCCCCGAATTGGAGTACATTTAATTGATAGGCATATGTTAGAAGTCCGAGTAATCCGATCAACGCAAAAGGGAGCTGACCGATTACTGGCTTCCAGCCTGCCATTGTAGAACCGCCAAGCAGCCATACGAGTGCTCTCCGCAGCTCTCCGCTGGCATTGATCAATAGAAAAGAAGTCAGGGCAGTCGCGAAAGAGCTGACAGCTACCCCGGCCAGGATCAGATTGGTAACCGGGAGCGTTTCTTTCACTTTCGCTAGCTGGAAAACAAGAAATACTGTCAACAGCGCGCACAAGAAAGCTGTCATTGGGACGGTTAGATAGCTAAAAGGTGAAGCTGGCCAACCCACGGTGAGTGAAATGATCGCACCAAGACCTGCACCAGATGCGGCACCAATCAAATAGGGATCAGCCAGGGGGTTGCGGAACAATCCCTGATAGGCACAACCACTGCCAGCCAGAGCTGCCCCGGTCATCATCATCAGGATGGTGCGCGGCAGGCGCAGAGTGAGCAGAATGGTCTGGTAAGTGCTGGCTATATCTGAAGAGGAGGTTGTACCACGCATGGTATTCAAAAGTACTTCCAGCGCTTCTTTTGGGGGAATAGCAACGCTGCCCACCCCAATGCTTATGAACACCGCAAAGACCAGTACGGTGAAACTTAACAATAAGGGGCGGGCAAACCTGCGCATATTTAATTAAACAAGTCGGGATGGAAGATCATGGCTAATGCTTCAAGCCCATCCACCTGGCGTGGGCCAATGCGGGCAATCAGGTTGTCATCAAACGGCAGTACTTTGCCATTTGCCACGGCGGTGAGCGAATCCCACCCCGCGCGTTCCGCAACTGATTCAGGCGTTATCCCCCACATCGCGTCACCAAGCAGGATAAGATCAGGATCTTCAACCAGTAATTGTTCCAAACTGATCTGTGCCCACTCAAACTCAAGCCTCTCACCGATATTTTCTCCTCCCGCCATTTCGATCAGACTGGTATAAAAGGTATTTGGCCCCGGTGTGTATGGTTTTGCTACATCTGTGGCGTCTAATTCGTAATACACTGTGGGTTTTTCTTCCACACCTTCCAAAGCGGCAGATATCGCATCCACCCGAGAGCGCAGCCCATCTATCAATTCTTCCGCTTCACTTTCATGGCCGCTGAGCATGCCCAAAACCTCAATAGATGCAAATGTCCCTTCCAGATCAGACGGATTTGCCAAATAATAGACAGTTAATCCCAGATCCTCCAGGGATTGAACCAGTTCAGGTGTGTTGATACCTCCGGCAATGACCAGGTATGGCTCGAGACTGACGATGGTTTCCAGATCATATTCCGCGAATCCGCCGCCGATATCGGGCAGAGACAGCGCGGTTTCTGGATAATCCGAAAAGCTGTCCCGGGCAACGACCTGATCGCCCGCGCCGATGGCGTAGAGCATCTCCGTGATCGGTGGAGAGAGGGCGACAATTTTTTGGGCGGGTTGATCAAGCGTGATGTGCTTATCGAGGCCATCCACCATAGATATTTCTGCGCTAACAGCAGCGGCACCTGGACCACAGGCGCTGAAAGCAGCGCTGATGATCATGCTGATAGTTATCAATAAAATAAATTTTTTCATTTTTCCTCAATATGTTTTAAGTTAAGATCTCTTGGGGCAGGGATAAATAAAGAACCCCTGCCTGTTGGATGGGGTTCTGTCATGTTTTTTGAATACGCATGCCACCTCCTTGTCCGCGAGGGCGTGGATTGGCTGATTCTGGCGGTCGTCCTGGCTTGGAGATTGATCTCCTTACAGTTGCGGGACAGCGCCGGACTTTCCATTGGGGATCACCGGCTTCGCCTTTACGCCCACCCATCCGGGGGATTGGGCACCAGAGCAGCTGTTGTTATTTGATTGTATTGTACAAATTAAGACGGCAGCCGTCAAGGGAACAGCGCGCGGTGTCCGTATACTTCATAGAACTTGACAGGCAAGAACAACTGGCGTATGTACCCATGTATAGAAGATTATTCGTTTATAAGGCGAATAGCATCCAAAGATGATTAAAAAGCGAACCATGATAAAATCACGCACATATCAATTTTCCGGAGAGAATGTATGTCCGAATTCATTTTAGCTGCCGTTGCCTGGCCGTACGGCAATTCACACATCCATGTTGGTAATCTGGCTGGTTCTTACTTACCGGCAGATATCTTCGCCCGCTACCACCGCCTGAGAGGGAATCAGGTATTGATGGTATCCGGGACAGACTCACACGGCACACCCATAACAGTGCGCGCAGAAGCGGAAAATGTTTCCCCGGAAGAGGTGTACCTGCGCTTCCATGCTGGATTCCTGGAGTTATTCCAGAAAATGGGGTTGACGTATGACCTGTTCACCTCCACACATACTGAAAACCATTTCAAGGTTTCACAAGCAATGTTCAACGCACTGTTAAAGAATAAGTTTATGTATGAGGAAACACAAAAGCAGTGGTATTCACCCAAGCAGGGGCGATTTCTTCCTGACCGATACGTGGAGGGGACGTGCTATATCTGCGGATACCAGAACGCGCGCAGCGACCAATGCGACCAATGCGGGAGTCTGTTAGATCCAACGCGGTTGATTGACCCGCATACGAAGATTGACGGTTCAACACCTGAGCTCAGGGATACAACACATTTTTTCCTTGATCTGGGCACACTTCAGGATGATGTGGCCGGGTTTCTGAAAGAGAGGGAATCTTACTGGCGGCCGAATGTGATCAGGCAATCGCTTGGGCAAATAAAAACGGAAGGGCTGCGGGGAAGGCCAATTACACGCGATTTAGAATGGGGCATCCCCGTTCCGGTGGAGGGTTGGGAAGGAAAGTGTTTGTATGTATGGTTTGAGGCAGTGATCGGGTATTTATCCGCATCCATTGAGTGGAGTAAGATCCACGACAAACCCGACGCATGGCGCGATTGGTGGAAGAACCAGAACGCGAGAACACTGTATTTTATCGGAAAAGATAATATTCCTTTCCACGCTATCATCTGGCCGGCAGAATTAGCCGGCGCGGGCGGTATGTTTGATGCTTACTATGGGGAGGGAAAAGAAGAACCTTTTGTGCTGCCTTATGATGTGCCGGCAAATGAATTCCTGAATTTGGAAGGACAAAAGATCTCCGGCAGCAGGAATTGGGCTGTCTGGGGGATAGATTTCCTGAGCAGATATGATCCTGACCCGCTGAGGTACTATCTGACGGCAATCATGCCTGAAACACGGGATGCTGATTGGGATTGGGAAGAGTTTTATCACCGCAACAATGATGAGCTGGTAGCGACGTGGGGCAACCTGGTGAACAGGGTCCTATCTTTTGCCTATAAACATTGGGAAGGTGTGGTGCCTGATCCGGGTACACTGGCTGATGAAGATAAAGCCCTTTTGGATGAAGTGGAGAAAGGGTTTGAGACCATCGGCGGTGAATTGGAAGCAGTGCGGCTTCGTTCTGCGTTAAACGAGGCGATGCGGTTGGCTTCTGAGGTAAATAAATACCTGGACCAATCCGCTCCCTGGAAAACGGTGAAAACAGATAAGAGTTCGGCAGGCCGGGCGATATTTGTGGCGATGAAGGCGATTGATTCATTGAAAGTGCTCTTTGCTCCATTTCTTCCATTCACAAGCCAGAAACTGCATCATTTCTTAGGATATGATGGGCAGCTGTTTGGAAACCAGTATACAGAATCTTATAAGGATGCGGTCGGAGAGCACAGCGCGCTGCTGTATGATCCTGCTGACGCCATTGGAAAATGGGAGATAAGCGAACTTAGTCCAGGGCATAAGTTTCTTAAACCTGAGCCCCTGTTCATCAAACTGGATAAAAGCATCGTGGAAGAAGAACGGGAGCGATTGGGAAAATAAGACCAGAAGCTCTCCATTTGGAGAGCTTTTTTTATACCACTTCGATGTCTTTGCTGAGAATGTCGAGTGCCTGCAGAGCAGCCAGCCAGTACAGGATTCTGTGTGGATGCGGCAACTTTTCTATCAACGGCTAGATAGGTTAGAAATTATTCCAGTTCCGTCGCATCCATATCTTTTGGATGCTTTTTAACGTGAAGGATATATTGCTTGATACAATTAATTAGTGTATGTTATACGAGAGTAATGCTTAAGTTGAATGCTATCGATGACTTGCTCAAGAGGTTTTTCTACAGCGAAGGTCTTGCATAACACCCTGTTGGGATGCTGTAGATGTAAAAAATCTTCTTTTTTACAAGGATAACGTATTTGAAAAACATAATGCAACTCGGAGTCAAGTATGGAAGATATTGAATGTATTGGTTTTGAAATTATTGATCGCCTTGAAGGAGAAATTGGGGCGTTGGCATTATCATATTTCGCTTCAATTGAAAGGATAAATAAAATAATTGAACTTCCTACGAAAAAAGCGGATAAAAAAGATTATTGGAACCGACATGAGAATAAAGAAATTTGGGGTGCGGCTTTTTCATATAGCATATTTTTGCATGAAATGAGTATGCTTGCTCTTGTAAAAATAATAGAAGATGTAAAAGTTGACCTAAAGAGAAAGTTAAGTATCAAATTTCATCCTTTTGATGAAAACTTAGATTTACCATACCTGAAACATTTGAAATCTTGTTGGGCTTTGGCAAATATCATCAAACACAATCAGTCCATTTTGACTAAAGGTTCATCAAAGTATGTTGATTTCATTTTAAATGAGTGGAATATTATTGCTGGGTACGATTTAGAACCTGTGATTATTGGCAGACATGCAATGTTCGATATAGTCGAATACATGCCAAAAATTTATTTGTCTCTTTGTACATTTATTGAAAAAAATACTGGCGCAAAAAGTTTTTTTATGAAAGATGATTGGTTAGACATGTTAGAAGATTTTTATCGCTATCTAATACCTGAAAAAGCGGAAATTGATATTCCTATTATCTTTGACTGAATCCTTGAGGAAATGGGCTCTTCATACAGACAGTCAAACCTAAAAAATTTCAAAGAATAATAATTCTATGGGTGTAATAATTGTTTTTATAAATGTGGTTTCAAACTTTTAGTGCAACAAGATTATTAATGACTTCATCAGGTTTAT
>CAZBCD010000067.1:0-10287 GCA_964490205.1 uncultured Pelolinea sp.
GAACTTCATAAGTCTCTTCTAACAAATTCGTTCGCAGTGTCCGATGTGTTTGCGTCCTAGCCCATGGACATCCATCTGGCGCTCTCAGGCGAGAAATTAACTCCTGAAATTCCATTATCGATAAGTGACCTTCTTTAGGATGAAATAATAAATAGACTCTTTGTTTGTCAATCAAATATTTTTCTAAATTTTTTATTTTAACATTCTCTGTTTTCCAGGATGAGTCTTTTAAGTAACAACAATGTACTTCAGAATTGCCGGAATATGCATTATTAATTAATTCAACAAGCTTGCTAATGCGATCTTTCTCGATATCAATCGCATAAATAGAATATGAATCGAGATTATGGATAAGGGTATGCCTCTCATACAATTGATTGCCATCTATAATATGAATCCCTTTTTCCTGGTCAAGATGTAGTAAATCAAGCACCGTTTTTATTTCATTTAGGTACATATATCTATCCTTCTAAGGAAAGTCTCAAAAATTATACTACCCACTTTTATAAAAAAGTGGGTAGATGGTAAGTCTCAATTTCCAATATTCTGGGAAGCTGGTTTTTTAGCGCTTTGTGTATGTTGGTGCTTTCCGGGCTCGCTTCAAACCTGGTTTCTTGCGTTCTTTAACTCTTGGGTCACGGGTTAGTAAGCCATCTTTTCGAAGCGCAGATGTATAATCCGGATTCATTTTAACGAATGCACGGGCTAAACCAAGCTGTACAGCATCTGTTTGTCCAGTTACTCCTCCGCCTCCAACTTTAACAGTCACATCAAACTGCGCCTGGTTTTCCCCGGTGGTTTCAAAAGGTTCTAAAATTGAATTAGCGTCCCCCATACGAGTGAAATAATTCTTTAGCTCTTTTTCATTGACAGAAAAATTGCCTGTACCTTGTGTGATTCTAACTCGGGCTGTGCTTTCTTTCCGGCGCCCAACACCTTCGTAATACTGTTCCGACATCTATGTACTCCTCATTTTACTTAATTTCTACTACTTCAGGTTTTTGTCCGGCATGCGGATGCTCCTGACCACCATAAATCTTTAAGCGTTTAAGCAAGTGCCGCCCATGTTTATTATGCGGAAGCATGCCCCAAACAGCAGATTTAATCACACGGTCTGGGTGATTTTCTAATTGATCTGGAAAAGTAACTGCTTTCAATCCACCGGGATAGCCCGAATGGCGATAATAAATTTTTTCTTTTTCTCGGGTTGGATTCACTTTAATTTCCTTAGCATTGATTACAATTACGGAATCTCCCATGAGAACACCAGGTGAATATTCTGGCTTATGTTTTCCCATCAGTAGTGTAGCTATCTTCGATGCTAAACGACCAAGTTTTTGATCTTTGGCATCCACAAGACACCATTTCGATTCAGTTTTTCCTTTTATTACATAGGTTTTTTCCACAATGACCTACTCCATACATATATTTAGTTATTAATAAAATATTTCTTCCAAAAACAATCCTTTTGCCGGCGCAATGCCAGGTGGCAGATTGTCTATACCCTCAAAGCTATCAACAATTTTGTCTATCGTCACTTTACCTTGCCCGACACGAACTAGGACAAAAGTTATTCTTCTCACCATGTGGTAAAGAAATGAATTTGCTTTGATTTGGCAAAAAGCCTTATTTCCTTTATCTTTTTTCCATATAACTGATTCCACGCTTCGCAGAGTCCTGCCACCTTTTTTGGGTGGTTTTCCATAAAGGAAAAAGTTGTGCTCTCCGCAAATCACATTGGCAGCCCGATTCATCAATTCAAAACTCGGTTCGGGCCAGACGCGCCAGTGATACCGTTCTGCTAATGGTTCTGCAGTGGAACCGATATATATCTGGTACCGATATTTTCTTAACTTTGCGTCATAGCGGGGATGAAATCCTACTTTCGCCCTGACTGCGCGGTTGATTGAAATATCTGATGGCAGAAGAAAATTCACTGCCTTTTCCAGCTCTTTATCAGAATGATTCCAATCAAGTTCAAAAGCAGCAATCTGACCTTCAGCATGCACGCCGGTATCCGTGCGTCCAGATGATTTGATTGTTCTACCAGACCAACCCAATTTCCGAAGCGCATGTTCTATTTCCCCTTGAACTGTGCGACAATTTAATTGGCGCTGAAATCCTTGAAAATCAGTTCCGTCGTAGCTTATTGTAATTTGGTAAAGTGCCATTCCAACCGACTTAACGGTAGGACTATTCCTCAACTAACTCTAAAATGACCATTTCTGATGAATCGCCCTTGCGGAGCCCTAGCTTAAGCATGCGAGTATATCCACCATTGCGTGATTCAAAACGCGGAGCGATATCATCAAATAATTTTTTTACGATATCCGCATCTGCTAAAGTGGAAGCAGCCAAACGGCGTGCATTTACTTTTTCAATATCAGGAGAATTTATGCTGTTCTTTGCCAAGGTGATTAATTTTTCCGCCTCACCTCGAATTGCTTTCGCTTTAGCTTTTGTAGTCTTTATGCGATTATTTTCAAATAACTGCTTTATTAAGACACGGCGCAGAGCTATCCTTTGGCCTTTTGTTCTATTTAACTTATATCCTGCAACATGATGGCGCATGGAAATTACTCTGCCTCACTTTCATCACTATCATTATTTTCTTCACTTTCATCTTTTATATATCCTTTTTCCTGCATCTTTTCCCGTAGTTCATCCAGGCTTTTTTCTCCAAAATTGCGAATTGACATAACAGTCTCTTCACCTTTTTCAAGTAATTCAATAACATCGCCCATAGAAGTTACACCTGTCCGCTTGAGAGAATTAAAGACACGAACAGAAAGGTCCAAGCTTTCGATAGGCATATCAGCAGTTTCGCTGCTCATCTTCTTGGGAGTCTCTTCAATAGTCTCTTCAACTACTTCGAATAATTCCTCTGAAACTCCAGCAATCAACCGAAATTGTTCAATCAGAATTTTACCGGCTGATCCTAATGCTTCCTCTGGCGAGATCGTTCCATCCGTCCAGATCTCCAGCGTTAGACGATCAAAATTTGTGCTCTGCCCGACCCGTGCACGACCTACATCAAAATTGACGCGGTGCACAGGACTAAAAATTGCATCAACTGGTAATTCTCCAATTGGCAGATTATCTCTTCGCTCGTTTGAAGGTAAATATCCTCTTCCACGTTCAACAGTGAAATCCATGGTTAATTGCGTTTTTGGGTCATCAACAGTGAAAAGATACAATTCTGGATTCACAATCTCAATTTCAGATGTAACCTGGATATCAGCTGCGGTTACAACACCTTCACCGCTAACATCGAGATGCATATGAGAAACATCACCTTCATGCATAATAATGCACAATTGCTTTACCTGCAGCATTACCTGCAGAACGTCTTCTCGTACACCTGGAATATCGGTGAATTCATGCAGTGTGTCGGAAATTCGTATGGACATGACAGCTGTTCCATCCAGGGATGACAGCAACACTCTGCGCAGAGAATTGCCCATTGTGACACCATATCCCTGCTCTAATGGGCCAATATTGAATTTCGCGTAATTACGGGTTTCAGCTTCCCGCTCTAAAACTGGCGTTACCATATTACTTTGAGCCACAGCTTCCCTCTCTTTTATAAGACCTAATCAGTTTCAATTAAATCACCTGACCTACCGTGAGTAATATTCAACGATCAGTTGTTCATTAAGGTTACCATCAATTTCACCGCGTTCTGGAAGCCGAAGAACTCTGCCGCTTAGATTTTTTAAATCGCGTTCGATCCATAGCGCGCAATTTGTTTTCTCAGCACGTTCGGAAAGGTCTTGAAATAATCCGTTCTTCTTCGATTCTTCTCGAACGTTCAGAACATCACCTTCTTTAAGAAGCATTGATGGGATATCTGTTTTTCGTCCATTCACAATAAAATGACCATGATTTACGATTTGGCGAGCTTGCGTTCTATTTACCGCAAATCCCATTCGGAATACAACATTATCCAGTCGTGATTCCAAGATTTGTAGCAAATTCACACCAGTCAAACCGCGTTGTTTTACCGCTAGTGCAAAAAAACGGCGGAATTGTTTCTCTAAAATTCCATAAATCCGGCGAGCCTTCTGCTTAGCGCGTAGTTGGCGGCCATAATCAGACTCTCTTCTTCTTCTTCGTGTTTGTGAAAAACGGCCGCCATGCTGTCCGGGGGCATACGCCCGTCGTTCAAATGCGCATTTGGGCGTAAAGCACCGTTCACCTTTCAAAAAAAGCTTCTCGCCTTCACGTCTGCATAACTTGCAAACTGATCCTGTATATCTTGCCATTAATTATTCTCCTAAAAACCTACATACGTCGCTTCTTTGGGGGCCGGCAGCCATTGTGTGGTACCGGTGTAACATCAGCAATAGATCGAATTCTCATCCCTTGAGCCTGGATCGCTCGAATTGCGGCTTCCCGGCCAGGGCCTGGCCCCTTGATGAACATATCGATTTCCTGAATACCCATTTTCTCTGCTTTTTTTATCGCAGCTTCAGCTGCAAGTCGGGCTGCAAAAGGTGTGCTTTTTCGTGAGCCCTTAAAGCCGATCGTGCCTGCGCTCGTCCAGGAAACAGTATTTCCCTGTTGATCTGTCACAGTAATGATCGTATTATTAAATGTTGCGAAGATATGCACCTGAGCGGAAGATAGTGTTCGTTTTGTCTTCCTAGATGATGAGCGCCGCGTTGGTTTCGTTTCTTCTGCCATAATTCCTCTTAGTTAATTGATTAGGATCAACGATCCTTTACTTATTTCTTGGTTGCTCCGCGGCGGCGACCACGACCCGCAACGGTTTTCTTTGGTCCCTTCCGTGTTCGCGCGTTTGTTTTCGTACGTTGTCCATGAACGGGAAGTCCTCTGCGGTGGCGAAGACCACGGTAGCATCCGATCTCAACTAAACGCTTGATATTCATTTGAACATCGCGACGAAGATCACCTTCAACCTGATAATTCTTATTAATATATTCGCGTATTGCGCTTACGTCTTTCTCTGTGAGATCCTTCACTCGTGTGTCAGGATTCACATTCGTTTCAGCTATGATCTCTTTTGCGCGTGTTTGTCCAACACCATAGATATACGTAAGTCCAACTTCAATCCGCTTGGAGCGCGGTAGGTCTACACCTTCTATTCTTGCCATATTATTTTATCCCTGTCTCTGTTTATGTTTCGGATTCTCACAAATCACGTAAAGTACGCCTTTTCGTTTTACAATTTTGCATTTTGCACAACGCTTGCGGATTGATGGTGATACTTTCATTAATAACTCCTCTTTCTTTTTCCAGCAGTCGCAAATTATTGATTATAACCTTTAATCTTAATACCGTCTATCAATTTCTAACAATTTATTGTCTTCATTAATGCTTCAGTCACTTGTTCAATAGACAAAGCCCCATTCACTTCCAAAAGAAGCCCTTTTTCTGTATAGAAATCGATTAACGGGGCAGTTTGGTCAAAATATACGCGAATACGCTGCTCCACAGTCTCTTTCTTGTCATCCTCTCGCTGGTAAAGCGGGGAACCATCAATATCACAAATACCTTCTTGTTTTGGTAATTTGTGTTTTATATGGAAAACATGACCTTCTGCTTTGCATGTCCACCTACCGCTTAAGCGTTCGATCAATTCTTTCACTTCCACATTGATGAATGGTACACAGGCAATCTTCGCATTGGTGGAAGCCAAAAACCTAGATAGTGCTTCTGCCTGGTTTGGAGTACGTGGGAAACCATCTAATAATGCACCATTAGAACAGTCCGCTTGCATTAATCTATCTTTGACCATATCGATGGTAATATCATCTGGTACTAACTCACCTTTGTCCATAAATTGCTTTGCTTTTTTTCCTAGTTCAGTATTTAATTGTAGATTCTCGCGGAATATATTTCCTGAAGATATGTGTGGAATACCGCACATATCTGCGATGATCGCAGCTTGTGTTCCTTTCCCAGCGCCTGGAGGGCCAAGTAAAACATAAAATTTTGTCATCACCATATAACTCTTAGCCCTTTATTAAACTTTCATCATATCCATGTAGTTTGAGTTCAGTTTCAATAATATTGAATGTGTCCCGAACCACACCTACAACAATAATCAACCCCGAAGCCGAAACAAGGAATAAATTAGAGCCGATATTTGGCGGAAGGACAATTTGCAGGATATATGGTAGGGTTGCTACAACAGCCAGAAATAGTGCGCCAACCAGCGTAATTCGGCGCTGGACTCTATTTAAATACCTCTGGGTGGGAGCCCCACGAACCACACCCGGAATTTGAGCACCCTGACGTTTTAAACTTTCACCATAGTTCTGTTGTTCAAACAACACTTCCGTATAAAAAAATGTAAGCAGCAGTACAAAAAAGAAGTAGATCACGATATACCATATACTCGTTGGGCTGAATGTTCGCTGCATTCCTGCCGCAAAATTCGCTAACCATTCAATTTTTGAATTGATAAAGAACTGCGCCAATATGGCAGGAAGAGATAATATCGTTTGGGCAAAAATCAATGGGATCATTCCAGCAAGGTTGATCATCAATGGCAGATTAGAGCGCACCGGCATTGACATTCGGTTGCCAACTCTGCGGCCAGGGAATAATACTGGTACATTCCTTCTGCCCTGTTGTACAAAAATTATCGCAAAGATAGTAACAGCTAGAATTACTGCCATTAGCGCTAATAGAATAGCAACGGATTGCCCAGAAACAATCAAACTGTATAGGTTTATGGGAATTCTAGAGACAATTCCCGCAAAAATGATCAATGATAATCCCTGGTTAGGAACTCCATATTCCGATATCAGTTGACCTAACCAAATACCCATCATTGTTCCACCGACCATGCTGATTATTGTTGTTAAAGTCGGTAGTAAACTAGCACCGGAAAAGCCAAACTGGTAATTCAGGATTGATCCACCTGTTGTAAGTTGGTTGAACAATTGAATTTGTCCTAATGCGGAAAGTACAGCCATTGGAATGGTTAACAAGATTGTCCATTTTTCCATCAACTTACGGCCTTCCTTAGGGTTTTCCTGCATTCGCCTTTCAAGTGATGGAATAATTGGGATAAGTAATTGGATGATAATCTGCGCAGTAATATAAGGATAAACACCCATCGCCAAGATCGAAAAATTTGACAGCGTGCCGCCAGATAACAAATCGAATACACCCAACAGACTGCTTGCAGCGGTCTGTTGTTGGAAGATGCTTGCGATTACACCACGGTTGATCCCAGGTACTGGTATATTTGCAGCAAACCGATATAGAATCAATAAAGCTAATGTGATCAGCAGTTTTTTTCTGATATCAACAGAAGTCCACAAATACCGCCATGCAGATCTCTTCATGATCGAGTCTCCTTATTTTCCCTTATTCTCTTCTTTAATAATTTCTATTTTTCCACCAGCAGCTTCAATTTTCTTTTTTGCGCTTTTTGTGAATCGGTGGGCTTTAACGGTCAGAGCTTTCTTGATATCGCCTCTACCAAGGATTGCTACAGGATGTTTGGATTTATGCAGCATATTTTTTTCTAAAAGAAGATCGGGGGTAACTTTTGTACCCGCTTTAAAAGCCGCCAAAGTTTCTACGTTTACTTCATTGTAAATAACGCGGTTTATTGGTGTAAAACCCTCACCACGTTTAAATGGTAAACGGCGGAAGAAGGGTAAATTGCCGCCCTGTCGATATAATGCACCACCAGAGCCGCTTCGCGATAATTGTCCTTTATATCCGCGCCCAGCTGTCTTACCTTGGCCCGCACCAATTCCACGGGCGACGCGCCTTCTTCTCTTTGTTGATCCTTCATTCGGTTTTAAATCATGTAATTTCATTTTTATTCCTGGATTTCAACTTCAACTAAATGATTCACTTTAGCCAACATACCTCGCACAGCCAATGTATCTTTTTGCTCCACTGTTTGCCCAATTTTGCGAAGGCCCAATGCACGAATGGTTGCTTTATGCCGTTCTGAATTACCTATTGGACTTCGTACCAATGTAATTTTTAGTATTTTCTCTTTCTTAGCCATTTTTTCTCCGTTCCCAGAAAGGTGATAACTCTTTGACAGATTTCCCACGCATCGCAGCTATATCTTCAGGAGACAGCAATTGATCCAAAGCGTTCATAGTGGCTTTGACAACATTTAATATATTTGCGCTGCCTAGTGATTTGGTCAATATATCACGAACACCTGCAGCTTCAACAACCGCCCGGACACCGCCACCTGCGATAACGCCAGTCCCTCGCGATGCTGGTTTCAACAGCACAACCGCTCCGCCCACTTTACCTGTAACTTCATGTGGAATTGTTGTGCCTGCGAGAGCAATTTTTCGCATATCGCTGAGTGCTTGCTTAGTTGCTTTACCAATAGCATCAGGAACGGCGCCCGCTTTGCCAGTACCAATACCCACTCGGCCATTATTATCTCCAGCTACGATCGTAACGCGAAAATGAAATTTTCTGCCGCCCTTTACGACCTTTGCCACACGTGTGATATCGACGACTCGCTCATCGAATTCTTTTTCAACTGGTTTATATGCCATTTTTTTCATTATTTTCCTCTTTGTCGGTATCTTCTTCTTAGAAGATCAAACCTTTTTCCCTTGCGGCTTCTGCCAGAGCTTTGACTCGACCCATATAACGGTATCCGCCACGATCAAAAACCACTTCTTTGATTTGTTTCCCTTTTGCGCGCTGGGCAAGAAGTTTTCCTACCGCAGAAGCTTGTTCAGTTTTATTTAATTTCGCGACCTTTTTCCTCAATTCGTGGTCAATACTAGAAGAGCAAACCAATGTTACTTCTTTATTATCATCAATGATTTGGGCAGAAATCTGGGATAAACTGCGGAAAACATTTAACCGTGGTTTTTCTGCTGTGCCCCGGATATTTTTTCGCACTCGTTTATGCCTGTGCAATCTTGCTTTATTTCTCGATTTTTTACTCATATCTTTCCTGTACTCCCTTATATTGCTGCGGCAGCTGTCTTGCCAGCTTTTCTACGGACTCTTTCACCCTTATATCTGATTCCCTTCCCTTTATAAGGTTCTGGAGGCCGAATTTTGCGGATATCAGCAGCTACTTGTCCAACAACTTCTTTATTTGCGCCCTTGATAGTTATGATTCGATTTTTTTCAGTTACATCAAATTCAATTCCTTCAAGAGCTTCGACATGAACGGAATGAGAGAATCCCACGTTGATCACAAGATTCTTACCCTCTAGCTCAGCCTTATAACCAACACCCTGAATTTCTAGTATCTTGGTAAAACCAGTGTGAATCCCGGTTACCATATTTTGGATAACTGCACGGGTTGTTCCGTGAAGTGCCCGAATATGTTTTTCGTCTGAGTCGCGGGTCACTTTTATCTGTTCACGTTCCTTCGCAATATTAATCAAAGGAGAAAAGGATCGTTCTAACGTCCCATTCGGGCCTTTAACAGTTACATGATGTCCATCTAATTCCACGCTTATACCACTTGGAATGTCAATGGGTAATCTGCCTATTCTAGACACAACATACCTCCACAATCCACTGTTTTACCAAATCTTGCACAGAATTTCTCCACCAACGCCATTTTTTCTTGCAGATTTACCAGTCATCACACCTTTCGGTGTTGATAAAATCGAAATACCCATTCCTGAGAGAACCCAGGGAATACCTCGTTTCTGTGTATATATACGCCGGCCAGGTTTACTCACTCGCCGAAGCTCAGTAATAACCGAGCGTTTTTGACGCCGCTCACCAACGTATTTCAAATGTACACGAAGAATTCTATGCGATGGTTTACTGCCATCAGCTACTTCATATTCTTCAATGTAACCCTCTTCTCTCAATATACGTGCTATTTCAGCTTTTATATTCGAGCTGGGCATTGCCACCACGGTATGGTTACTCATAAGACCATTCCGGATGCGAGTCAGCATATCAGCAATAGGATCATTAATACTCATTTACATACCTCCGGATAGGATGTTTACCAAGATGATTTCGTTACACCAGGAATCTTCCCTTTAAGAGCAAGCTCTCTAAAGCAAATCCTGCAAATACCAAAGCGCCGAATATAACCGCGGGGACGACCGCAGATCTTACAGCGATTCCGAACCTGATTCGGATATTTTCGTCTTTTTTCTCTAAATTCCATACATTTTCTTGCCATAATTAGACCTTCCTGAAAGGCATTCCTAGATGTTTTAATAATGCAGTTGCCTGCTCATCGTTTGGAGCGGTTGTAACAAATGTGATTTCCATACCCCGGATCTCGTAACGCCCTGAAATCCCTGGAAGATGCCGGGCACAAGCCCGCCCGCGGAGAGG
>CAZBCD010000068.1:0-10275 GCA_964490205.1 uncultured Pelolinea sp.
TGTATTAAAGTTCCTTTATCTTGTCAATTTTGTCATTTGTTTTTCAACACCCTCACTAATACGGATATATTTATGACCTATGCTAGAATATTTGTGAATAGTGAAATTACAGTTAAAGTTGCCCGAATAAAAGGTTCCGATAATAATAATTTTGGCATAATCTGCCGATTTCAGGATTCAGAGAATTTTTATGCAGGGCAGATAAGCAGTGATGGCTTCGCCGGAATCTTCAAGGTTGAAGATGGTGAATATCGGCTATTAGGTCATCAGAGTATGGTGCCTGTTCCAGCAATAATGGGCGGCAGCGTAGAAAACGAGATTCGGTTTGAGTGTATCGAAAATACATTGGCGCTATCAGTAAATAATGTGCTTGCTGACAGCCAACAGGATGACACATTCAAATCTGGTGAGATTGGGTTGATCGCGGGTACCATAGATGGAAATATTGGTGTTTTCCAATTTGACGATCTTAAAGCATCAGCCAGGTAAATATTGTGATTGGAGTAGAACAAGTATGAGGAAATGATGGGACGAAATCAAATTCTTATCTTTTCAACTTTATTGCTTATATCATTGGGTATTGGTGCTTGCCTACCACAGTCGGAAATTCCTGCCGTCGATACGGAAGAACAAGCACTTGGCATTATCCGCTCCACAGAAACATTGAGGATCTGGGCGACGATTGCACCTGATGATGTGGCTACACCCTCACCGACGCCCACTATGAGACCAATAAGCGTTCAACTGCAGGGACGCATTGCTTTTCAGTCAGACCGCGACGGCAGCCTGGAAATTTATGTGATGAATGCTGATGGCACAGCGGTTAGCCGATTAACCAATAATCCCGCAGTAGATGTGTTTCCTACCTGGTCGCCAAAAGGGAATAAGATTGCCTTCACATCCGACCGAGATGGATATCCAGACATCTTTGTCATCAACTCTGATGGAACAAATCTGACCAAATTGACAAATACAACTGCAAATGATGCTCTACCCTCCTGGTCTCCAGATGGCGAGACAATCGCATTTGTCTCTGACCGTGATGGGAATGATGAAATCTATACGATACGCGCAGATGGAAGCAACTCCATTCGCCTGACAAATGAACCTGCTCAAGACCTGTTCCCAGATTGGTCTTCGGATGGAGAATGGATTGTTTTCACCTCTACCAGAGATGTCAATTCGGAAATCTATAAGATGAGAAAAGATGGCGGGGAATTAATCCGACTCACAGATGATCCCGCGGCGGATTCTAATCCTGCCTGGTCACCAGATGGAACGCGCATTGCTTTTGTTTCCAGGAGGGATGGATTTGCCAATTTGTACACGATGAATGCCGATGGATCAAACTTAATTCAGCTCACCCACTATAAATCCATTGTTGAAGTACCATCCTGGTCTCCTGACAGCCAGGCGATAGCATTTACATCGGATATGGAAAACAACCGCGACATTTATATTATCAATGCAAATGGCGCAGGTTTGAACCGGTTGACTGATCTTCCCCAGGAGGATTTCTACACATCCTGGTCACCACAACTTAGTTTTTTAGAAACATCACTCACAGAACCAACGGCGGCACCAGAAGGAGTATGTGTAAATTCGGAAGATTCATCCTATGGATTTTCACCGGAAAATCCCATCAAAATAGGTTTTGATCCCCGTGATGAAGGTACAACGGAAAGTGCGTGCCTACCGTGGCTTTTAGGACCACAAGGCCAACCGATCAGAACAGATCTGTTGGAGGAATTGCGGGTGGATAGCGGTAAATTATGTGTGGTATCTGTCACTTATGAGGGTCAAGAAACAGAGGATATTTTATACTTCGATATTTTTAATTACGAACAACCGAGGGCTCCTAGGGGATATACATGCGGATCACCACTTGAATATTTAAAAGCGGTTACAGCAGCACGATATTGAAGTATTCATTCCGCAACCCGACATCCATTTTTCCGTAAATAAAAAATAAAGGAGTGTGACCAATGAAAAGACTTTATAGAAACAATTCAGATGTAATGATCGCTGGTGTATGCAGCGGTTTAGGAAAATATCTCGATGTGGACCCGACAGCGATCCGGTTGGCTTTCGTGCTGTTATTATTTGTAGGATTTGGCGGGTTATGGATATACCTGGTTCTATGGATTATTATGCCATTAGACCCGGAACAGGGAAATGATATCAAAGAAGTTAAACTAGAGAAAGAAATCCCTACACCCAAAAAGGTTGCTGCACCCAAGCAGCCAGCTGCGAAAAAACCGACAGCAAAGAAGACGCCTGAAAAGAAACCTGCCGCGAAAAAACCAGCTGCAAAAACGACTTCTGAGAAAAAGCCGACATCTAAAACCAACCCGGTAGAAGAGAAGAAAGAATAAAAAAATGCCAGTGGATTTTTCCATTGGCATTCATAATTAATTCATTTCCTTCCTTTCCTTTTCTTTTCCTGATACATACGCTCATCTGCAAGTTTGAATTCATTTGCAAGCAGGTCGCCTTTATTCGCAGTACCGTATCCTATTGAAATACTTAATTGCATATCCTTGCTGTTTGATTGATTATCAAGTGCAACCTGATCAAGCACACGCTGTTTTAATTGTTTTGAGAGATTCTCACTGACATTAGGCAGTAAAATGGAAAATTCATCCCCGCCAATCCGAGCGATCACATCTTCTGGACGAAAACATTTCTTGAAAATATTTGCCATGTGCTTCAGCGCCACAGCACCTACGCTCATTGATAGCCTCCAGATGTGGTCCAACTATGAAAACCCGGCCGTGGAGATAAAGCCTGGATCCTTTTTTGGGTTGTAATGCAAGCAAAATAATCGGATGATACAATAAATAGTGATTAAATGCTAAGAATCTCCACTTGACAAGCTGTATATTTCAGTACACAATACGGCGGTACTATTCTGCAGCCAGTGTAGTAATGGCACCAGAATGGAGGAAATATGAAAAAGAACCTAAAAAAGTTAACAATTGGAGCGGCGCTCATTGCTGTACTGCTGGTTTCGGCGTGCGGCACAGGTGAACCGCAAGAACCAACCCCTGATATAAACGCTATCAAAACGCAGGCTGTGCAGACAGCGATGGCTGAAATGACTGTGCAGCCATCGCTTTCCCCATTAGAAACCCCGCTTCCACCAACACTAACCCCGCTGTCCACCGCTACTCTAGACACTGACGCAGCCCAACCAGCGGGAGGGTCATCGTCCAGCAGCGGAAGCAGCTCTGGCGGTTCATCAGCCCCGGCGACACCTGCCTGGTCATCGCTTGTATATAAATGCGCTGTAATAGATGAATTTCCTTTGGATGAACCCATGCCAACAGGAGCAAGTTATGACAAACATTGGATCGTTAAAAATATAGGTAAAGTACCATGGACAGTAGGAGATTTTTATGTGACATGGACTGGCGGAGATAACCTCAGCGGTGCTGTACGCGGGAACCTAAATTTTGATCTACCGCATGATGTCGCAGTCGGTGAAACAGTTGATATCTTTGTGGATATTGACCTTCCAAAAAAACCCAAAATTTACCCGGGTTTAGTAACAAATTTTGGGATCGTTAACGACAACGGTGAGGTGTTTTGTAAGTTTTATCATCACATTACCGTGGTATATCAATACATGACACCTATACCGACAGCTACCCGAATTCCCGGGCCATAGTAAACCTAAATATAAAACTGGTTTCGAAAGAAACCAGTTTTATTTTTCAAGATCTCTACTGGCAATTATATTTATGCCGGTATCGAGCGCGTTCTCGATGATCACCTGTCTGATCTTCACGGGAGCATTTATTTGTACACCACGAATCTCATGCAAGAGAGCTTTGATCTTACCCTTAGGAAAAGGAGATTCAGTATACACAGGAACCAATGGGTGCAGGCCATTATTCACGCGAACTGTGCTGGCAACCATTCTGCGCGGGTCGTTGATCTCACCGACCGCGTATTCTTTGCCCTGTTTACAACCGGTATTGGAAACAAGAATTTCCCCCTGATCACGGCGAACATCCAAACGGCAGCCCTTTGGGCAGGCAATGCAAATGATCTCCATTGGCTCTTGATTATGGTTGATATCGTTATGTGCCATTTATCGCTCAATTATATTTATTTTGATCTCGCCCGCTGATTTTATCTTACCAGCCAGGTTGGGTTTCAGATTCAATGTGATCATTTCTCCAGGTCTGGCATATGGGAGTGAACGGCGAGTTAATCTTTCTTCATTCACAACCGCTTCTACCCAAACCGGCGCTTCGATTGGGCGGGTAACACGCATCTGAAGTGGTATCGTTTCCTTCGTTAATGCGCTCGGATCAATTTTCTGCGGTACTACATAGCGGACATTTTCCCCTGCGGTAGGTTGAACAAAATGCCCGGAATTATCCAACTCCCCTTGTAAGTATAGAGCGGCTCCTTTACCAGCCGCATACCCTGCTTTGGTGGCCCAATCCACAAGGTCATAGACGTGCACTACATTGCCCGCAGCGAATATGCCATTAATATTTGTGTGGAAATAGCTATCCACAATTGGACCTCCAGTAATTGGGTCAAGCATTACGCCAGCCTGCCGGGACAGCTCGTTTTCTGGAATTAAACCAACGGAAAGGAGGAGCGTATCACAGGGAATGATCTCTTCACTTCCCGGAATGTGTTCCCAATGATCATTCACGGCAATAGTCTCAATCGCTTCCACCCGGTTGCTGCCGATAATTCGTTTGACTGTATGTTGTAACTGCAGTGGAATATTGAAATCCTGCAGACACTGCACATAGTTGCGCGTTAATCCAGAAAGATACGGCATAATTTCCAATACCCGTTCAACTTTTGCACCTTCAAAGGTCAGGCGGCGCGCCATGATCATCCCGATATCACCGGAACCGAGAATGACAAAATACTTGCCGGGCATGAAGCCTTCCACATTGACCCAGCGCTGAGCGGTACCAGCAGTATATACGCCTGCTGGCCTAGATCCCGGCAGCTGCACCTGGGCGCGAGTACGTTCCCGGCAGCCCATCGCGAAAATTAACGCTTTTGCCTGAATTACTTGAAGGCCGTTTTGTTTGCTTGTTACCGTAAGATGGCGGTCTGGGGTGGCTTCTAATACCATTGTGTTGAGCATGGGTTCAATTCCCAGGGAAAGGGTTTCATCGATGAATCGTTGGGCGTAGCTGGGTCCGGGGAGGTCTTCTTTGAAAATCTCAACACCAAATCCATTATGGATGCACTGAAGCAGGATGCCGCCAAGTTCAATATCCCGCTCAATCACCAAGACACTATTTGCCCCATTCTTCTTTGCGGAAATTGCGGCAGCTAACCCGCCAGGACCACTGCCGACTACCACGACATCGTATATTTTATTGTTCATTGAATCCCCCAATTAATTTTGTAGGGCGCGATAGAAGTGTGGATTGGAACCCCTTTTTACTGATTTCAAGTTCTGATACTTTCAATTCTCTCGCGAGAATCTCAGTCACACGTGGAAGGTCAAAACCACCCTGACAGCGTCCGGTTCCCAGCCAGGTGCGCCGTTTAATTGCGTCATAGGTGCGGGCAGGGATCAGAGAGTGGATCTCGGCGACTATTTCACCTTCTGTTACATTCTCGCAGCGGCAGACTATACGCCCATAGCGGGGATCTTTCTCAATCAATCTTTTTCGATCCGCGTAGTTCATATGGCGGAAACAGGAGCGGGCGGGACGGATTGGGTTCCACCCCTTTTTTTCTATAAGAGGCTCGCTCGCGTCCCTCAGGAGATCAACCACGTGCTGCGCGATGGCAGGAGAAGAAGTTAAACCGGGAGATTCTATTCCTCCAATATTAATAAACCCATGCACATGAGAGGGTATTTCAACGATAAAATCATGGTTATAGAAAATGCCCTGGGTTTCGCAGGGCGCGTTTCCGCCCGCTCTCAAGCCCGCAAAGATAGCTATCACATGCCGCTGTTCAATACTTGGAATCAGTTTTTTCCCTCCTGATAAAACTTCCTGAAGACCATTTTTAGAATTCGACTTATCTTCCCGATCATCCTGATTTCTAGCCGTGGGACCAAGGATCGAATTACCGTGAACGGTCGTTGTGGCCAAAACACCTTTGCTGATATCTGAAGGCACCGGAAAATAGACAGATTGGAGTTGGAATTCGTCCCTGTCCAGGATCAGATATTCGCCTTTGCGTGGAGTGATCTTGAAATCAGGACGAACACCAGCATCGTGCATGACTATATCAGAGTACAACCCGGCAGCATTAATTGCCCATCGGCAGAACAGATCACCTGTGTTCGTGTGGATGCCAACGATGTGCTTCTTTTCCTTAATGAATCCTTGAAATTCAGTATTCATACGGATCTGCACACCGTTCATAACCGCGTTTTCTGCAGATGCGAGAGTAACGCCGAATGTGTCGCATATACCCCCGGTTTCGGCGAACAGTGCTCCACTTACGTTTGGATTGATCAGCGGTTCACGTTGGCGCATCTCATCTGCGGAGATATTGTGCATTCCCAACACACCATTCCTTTTTCCCCGCTCAAATAAAATATCTAACTCGAGTAGCTCCTCTTTTCCGATTGCAACCACGTAATCACCGCATCTATCAAAGGAAAAGTTCAATTCTTCCGATAATTGTGACCACATAGGATTCGCAATAATGTTCATTTTTGCTTTCAATGAACCGATGACTGCATTGTATCCCGGGTGAATAAGCGCGGTGTTTGCGGCGGAGGTTACAGACCCAATATCCGATCTCTTTTCGATCAGTAAAATATCCAATTGGTACCGGGAGAGAAAGCGTGCTGTCATACACCCAACGACACCCCCACCAATAATGATCACATCAAATACCTCAGACAATAATCATCTCCATATGATTGAACTCATTAAACGCACTCAATTGTAGAATTATTCCACCAATAATCATATACTGATGAACGGTATGTTTTCTGGAGCTTTAGGTTTTCTTTTGACCCGGGTTTCTTTCTACGAAAGAATCTAATCGCGCCCGAAATAAAGCACGCTCAAAATAAAATCCATCTTGGGATAATGTATGATAATTCTTTTTAAACAGGACACGCATTAAGGGGAGAAGCTGCTGGCCATAATGACGCATACAGGATTCCGGATTAATTCCCGGCCAAGAATAACATGAGATTACCTTGCGCCGATTTTTTGTCGGAATGCTCTTTGGGATTGTTTTTTCCCAATTCGGATCATCTTTCTCAAAGACGAACTGGTCTAAACTTCCATGTGGAATACCTTCAATTCCCTTCACCACTGGTGGAATTGTTTCAGGTGTATAGGGATCTACTGAAAGATCCACAATAATCGCATGTTCAGGTAAATATGCGATCCACTCATTAGGTATGATCGGTTTTGATGGATCATGTCGTTGGGTAGAGTCAACGATGATATCAGATTGAGCAAATAATGCAATCATCTGTTCTGCATGAGATGTGATATTGCGGCCAATGGAAGTGACAATGGCACCTGGTCCTTCCAGTCGAATATGCTCGTTATTCCTTTCCTTTTTACCCAGTTTTGAAGCGGCTTCCACTGCCTGCTTTCCAACCATTCCTGTTCCAATGACCAGCACCTTCCATGGAGTTCCATCTTTTCGGATGAGGTTGGGTATGTATTTTTCAAATTGCGTGTAAGCCACTTCAAGACCGTTCCAGGCAACGGATTTCATGTTCTCAACTAACCTCAGGTTGAAATCATCCTTGATGCTGTCAAGGGAGATTGCCTGAATGTTATTTTCCCCCATGGTCTTCCTACGCAATGGATGGGTTGGGTAATGAAGCATTGAGATCAAACAGCTGTTTTTTCCAAATAATTCAAATTCATCATCATGCGGAGATCGAAGGATGAGCACGTAATCCTGTTTAAAAATCTCTTCTCGTTTCAAAGGGTGTATCCAGGGATTATCATTTTTATAATCATCGAAATAAAAATTCAGCGAATTGCCGTATCCTTCTTCAATGAAGACTTCAAAGCCAATCCCTGTCATTTTTCGGATGAAATCAGGTAAGAACACCCGCTTTTCACCGGGCTCTTCCCGCATGATTGGAAACCCAATACTAATCTTCTTGCTCACTCTATCCTCCATGTGAAATTGGTAAATAAGATCATCCAATCCAATTTGATAATGAAGCCCTGCAGATGGCCCGTTCAAAGAAGCGTCCATTCGGGTCGATACTATTCAGGCCGCCGCGGTTTAATAACATACGCATGATCGGACGGAGCTGCTGTCCATATTTACGCATGCAATCCATAGCGTGAATCCCGGGCCAGGAATAGCAGGAAACCACATTGCGGCGGTGTTCTGTGTGCACAAACTCTGGGATATTTTCAAAAACGGGATCATCGGGGGAAAATATATATTGGTCTAGATCCCCCTGAGGAATTCCTTCAATACCTTTAGTATAGTTATTGCCATTGTTTTGCTGATATGGATCAACACAGAGGTCAAGGATCACAGTGTGGTTTGGAAGATATGCCAGCCATTCATTGGGAATGATCGCCCGGGTCGTATCCAACCGCGCGCTGGTATCGACAAGTATATCTGTTTTAGAAAGAAGCCCCAGCATAATATCTGCGTGGTTGGTAATATCATAATCAACCGCGGTTACAATCACTCCCGGAACGTTCTCCCGTGCTAATCTTTCCTGAAGAGGAATGCTTCCGTAGCGCACAGCCGCTTTGACTGTGTGCGCGCCCAAAGCACCTACACCCAATAAAGTGATCTGAATGGGTTGCCGGTCCGGACTAAAGAATCCGGGCTTTGGATATGTGTCCTGAAGAACCTGAAAAGCCGCTTCCAGCCCATTCCAGGCGACCGCGTGGAAATTCTCAATTAAACGCCGGCCGGAATCATCTTTGATCGCATCGAGAGAAATACTGTTCACTCCTAAAGACCGTAAAAACCTGACTCGATCAGGCTGGGTAGCGTAATGCAGCATACTAATAAGGCAGCTCCCCGTGTGCAAATCCCGCAGATTGTCATCGCTTGGGCAGCGGAGCACCAGGACAATATCTTGATGGTATGCTTCACGGCCAGAGACAAATGTGGTCCTGGAAGTTACCTCGGAATACGCTGAGTCTTCAAACCCCATGCGGACGCCATATCCATGTTCTAAATATATATCCGCGTCGCATTTCTCAAGAGTACGGACGAAATCAGGTAAAAAGCTTCGCTTTTCCCCACCCTCGAGATGCATCATGGGTAAACCGATTGTGATCTTGTGATTGTTCGTTTTTTTCATATTTTCATTTTGGCAGATACACTTGTGATTGAGGGAACTGGGCACTCAATGAAAAACATTATATGATTATAGGATAAATCATTGAAGGATAATGTTTATACGCATAGATTTGTTTGTTAATAAATTGAGTCATTGCTTTCACATTATCACTTTTAGGTTATACTACTCAGGTTTTGTTTGATTCGGGAATAGACCGATTAGGACCCGAGTTAAGAATCAATGCAAATTGATCAAATAAGGAGATATCAATGAAATGGGATAAGTTTATCTTATTTTTATGTTTTACCTTAGTGTGTTCAGGATGTACAATGAATTTTATATCTGTTGTACAATCTGCTTTGCCGAATTTACCAGTACCATACCTTGCTGAAGCTGAACTGCCCTCCAATTCATCAGCCCCGATGCTCAATTCAGATTATTTAGGCAATCCCGCCGATCCGATTGAATACAATGGATACAATGCTCCTGGTTTTCTAGATTACAACCAGGATGACCATTATGTATACAAGCAAACCATACATGGTAAGCAGGTGACCGTTGCGTGGGAAAAGGGGTTAGAAGCTGCGGATGATATACGTCAATCAATCAGCGGCATATATTTCGATACCTTTAATACCTGGTGGAATGTCTTTGGGGGTTTTCCGTACGAAAGCTATACAGTTATCATGAAAGCGGATCCTGATTTTCAAGATATGGGAGAACACGGGATAGGGTATGAAATAGCAGGGGAGGAAATATTAGATTGGTACTCAATGACTGAGACAGATGAGGTTAATTATTTAAGAGCGAAAATTGGCCACGAGGTATTCCACGGATGGAATAATGGAGCATTATCAATTGCGTCTAATGCGGAGTATTGGTTCAGGGAAGGGGTGGCGAATTACTATGGCCACAGGTATGCGGGAATTTCAGAATACCAATCATGGATGGATGCCCAATTCGATTTTTATAGCAAGGAAATACATAGTACAGACTTCGATTTACCTCTGGTAGAGTTAGGAGAGAGGTTG
>CAZBCD010000069.1:0-10256 GCA_964490205.1 uncultured Pelolinea sp.
TGACATTATTACTGGTGAATTTATGGTGACATTATTACTGGTGATTCACACCCTCATAAAACTGGACTTGACAAGAACTGATTTTATTGTAAAATAATACCGACCGACTGGCCGGTATTTATATGCAAAAAAGAAGTAAAGAAACCCGCAGCCAGATCATGAATGCTGCAATTGAAGAGTTCGGCCTAAGCGGTTATGATGCCGCGAGTGTCTCCGACATTTGCAGGGAAGCCGGCGTCAGTAAAGGTGCTTTTTACCACCATTTTCCCTCCAAACAGGCACTGTTTCTGGCTATTATGCGGGATTGGCTGCAAGGAATAGATACCCAACTTTTCGCGAACCGCACGCAAGGGAAAAATGTTCCCCAGGCAATTCAAGATATGGGCAGCACGCTTGGGGTGATATTCCAGGCGGCGAGTGGGCAACTGCCGATGTTTATGGAGTTTATGGTACAGGCGAGCCGCGATAAAGAAGTATGGAATGAAGTAATTGCGCCATATCGGCAGTACCAGCAAGGTTTTTCTGCTTTGATCAACGAGGGAAAAAAAGAAGGATCTTTCAGAGCAGATGTGGAAGCAGGGGAAGCGGCATGGGTTTTAATTTCCTTAGCTGTTGGGATCCTCCTGCAGGGGGTTGTTGACCCTGGCGCAGCGGATTGGGAAAGCGTGACAAATAAAGGTGTCCAGATGATCTTGGATGGACTTCAGGAGAAAGAGAAATGATCTTAGTAACAGGCGCGGCGGGACATATTGGGAATGTGCTGGTAAGAAAACTTCTGTCTGAAGGGAGACAAGTACGCGCTTTGATCCTCCCTGGGGAGGATATATCTTCATTAAAAGGGCTTGACATTGATTTCGCAGAAGGGAATGTACTTGATCCGGTATCCCTTGACCGGGCAATGAAAGGGATTGATATTGTCTATCATCTAGCGGGCGTGATATCCATCATGCCGGGACAAAACGAATGGATGCGCAAGGTGAATGTGGACGGCACAATAAATGTTTTACAAGCCGCAAAAAAAGCGAGTGTTACCCGCTTGGTTTATACAAGTTCAATCCATGCCTTCAGCCGGAGTTGGAAAGGAAAGATCGACGAAAGTGTTCCCTTTGACCCAGTTAACCCGGCGGGAGGATATGACCGGACAAAAGCGGCAGCATCTTTGGCCGTGCTCGATGCGGTAAAAGATGGCCTGGATGCTGTAATTGTATGCCCCACAGGGGTGATTGGACCGCATGATTACCGTGGATCTGAAATGGGCGACCTGCTGACAAGCTGGTTACGAAGAAAACCACATTTCTTGGTTAAGGGTGCCTATGACTTTGTAGATGTGCGGGATGTAGCATGCGGGCATATTCTAGCGTGTGAGCGCGGACTGGCAGGCGAAGTGTACATTCTTTCTGGCTGGCAGATCAGGGTGCTTGAATTGAAGAAATTGGTTCAGGATGCCCTTGGCCGCCGAATAGTTGCGGTTACTATTCCAATGTGGATGGCCAAAATTGGTGCAAAGATCATGCCGTTGTATTACCACCTGACGAAGAAAACCCCGAAATTTACGGATTATTCACTGGAGACTCTACAAAGCAATTCCAATGTGAGCTGTGGAAAAGCCAATCGAGAATTAGGATACAAACCACGTGATTTGGGCAAGACAATCAAAGATACCGTTAGGTGGTTGGTGCAGTAAAAGGAACGGGCGAGTACCTGACAGGCCTCGTATAAAAAATATGGCATATCTATGTAAGCATAAGGTCGCCGTTATAACCGGCGCGTCCTCGGGCGTTGGCGCCTCATTCGTAAAATTTCTGGCTCAAGCGGGCCTGCATGTTGTATTGACAGCCCGCCGAGAAGAGCGATTGAAGGATTTACAGGCAGCAATAATTGTTCAAGGAGGAAAGGCAAGTTTTTACACAGCGGACCTGAGTAAGAAAAAAGAGCGTGAATCACTATATAAAAAGATCAACGCCGAGATTGGTGATATAGATATTCTAATCAATAATGCTGGTTTCGGATGGTACGGTTATTACTCTGATATGCCATGGAAACTGGTAGAACAGATGATGGCAGTGAATATGATGGGTATGCTGCACTTGACAAATCTGTTCCTGCCAGGAATGCTTGACTTGGGGAAGGGGCATATTATCAATATTAGCTCAATCGCAGGCGGCCTACCAAACCAGGGAATTGCGGTTTACGCTGCCAGCAAGGCATTCATGGATGCCTTTACCACATCACTACATCGCGAATTACGGGGATCTGGCGTCCAGTCCAGCGTGATGCGGCTGGGTCCTGTAAAAACCGAGTTTTATGATCGGGCCAGAGAATTAATGAATGGCAGAAGCATCCCAGCAGAGAAATTTGCCATATCAACTGAACAGGTTGACTCAGCGTTGTGGCGGTTGATCAACTATCCACAACGAGTTGTTTATGTGCCTGGATGGCTGGCTGTTTCCCGATATGTTGAAATCATCTTCGGTGGTGTGACTGATAGGATAGGCCCCCTGCTTTTAAACAAAGCGCGATAATTTATTTATAAAACTAAGGAAAGGAACCCAGGCGCATTACTTGATGATTTGCATCGGAAGCGTGATGATCTGCAGTGTGATCGGATCTCCCAGTTGATTGGCGAGCGTAGTATGCAATAAAAGTGCTTCCGAGGGGGTCAAATCCCTGACCATCCTTAAAGTAACTGTAAGGTCTCTCTTATCACCAACAGAATTTATCACCAGGTCGACCAATTGCGGTTGTACAGAAGTCGGCAAATTTTCCATGATCATGCTGCTGGCACGGCTGTTAAGGCGCGCGGCAGAAATAGTTTTCCAGGATAATATCGCAAGCGGAATGGCGATGACGAGCATCATGATGGCGGACACTAATACAGAGCGTGAAAGGTTCTTACTCTTTTCAACCTTGATCGGCCCGAATCCCAGCAGTGCGAACGTGATAATTGCCGAGAAGGTAATAGCTACGAAGTTGGTAGAAAACTGCAGCGCTGCGCCGAGGATAATAAATGTGCTTTGGAGGGCGATCCCAAATCCAATTGTACAAAGAGGGGGCATAAGCGCGGTAGCAATAGCTACACCGGGCAGTGCGGCATCCAGGCGAGGGTGAGCTAACGCGTAGGCAGCTGCTGCGCCTCCTACAATGGCAATCCCAAGGTCAAGCGGTGATGTGACCGTGCGCACCATGACCTCATGAGGAATTGATGCCTGGATGCTGTATGGCAAACGGTAAGCAAAAAACGATATCAAGGCAGATAAGCCAACAGCAACTCCAGCACCTTTGATGAACGCAATAAAAGACCGGTTGAACATACGATTTAAACCAGAGAGGGATGCTATTGCCAAGCCGAGGATGGGAGACATGAGCGGGTCTATCAACTGCGCTCCTATGGTCACAACGGAAAGGTTAGCGATAAGGCCTAGTGTGGCGATGGCGCTGGAAAACAGGATCATGATGAAGAAATCATTACCAGGTGATGCTGCGTCCACGAGATTGTTTAGCACGATCGCTTTTCTCGTTTCCGTTAATTTTTGTTTCCCAAAATACCTTTTTACTATTTGCCTGAGCCGAAAGAAGGGGTTTTGATATCGTTGAGGTTTTTCGGATCCGACATTATGAATTTGTGTGTTATCCGCTGAACTTTTCGTTGTCATTTTTGTTAATATCTAGTTAATTGCATTCATTTTACATGAGGAAAGATGTTTTTATGGACATAGAACAATTTGACTCTTGTATACTTAGTAATAAGATTAAATTATTCAAATCAACAGAGTAGAGAATTATGAGTGATGTATGAGGAGGAAGACATGAAGTCCCTTGATAACATCATGGCAGTTGTTATGGGCGGAGGGCAGGGATCGCGCCTATACCCATTGACAAAAGAGAGAGCAAAACCGGCTGTACCAATAGCTGGAAAATACCGCTTGATAGATATTCCCATTAGCAACTGTATCAATTCCGGTGTATTTAAAATTGCCGTATTAACGCAATATAATTCCGTTTCTCTTCACCGACATATTACACATACCTATAATTTTGACATGTTCCATAGCGGATGGATACAGATCTGGGCTGCTGAGCAGACCTGGGTTGCTGATCGCACCCATAATGTGCAAGAATGGTACATGGGGACCGCTGATGCGGTACGCAAACAGATTACGGAGATCAAGTCCGCGCGCGTTCCCTTTGTATTGGTGCTGGCAGGGGATCATCTGTACCGAATGGATTACGGCAAGATGGCTCAATTTCACTGGGATAAGGAGGCGGATGTAACTGTGGCTGTTCAGCCAGTTCGGCGGGAAGAAGCGCCGCGATTAGGTATCCTTAAGAGGGATAGTGATGAGCGCATCCTGCGATTCGCTGAAAAACCAAAGGAGGCATCACTCCTGGAACAAATGGTCAGCCAGAAAGATTCTGAGCGCCCGTATTTTGGATCAATGGGCATATATCTTTTCAACACCGATGTACTGGTTGAAATGCTGGAGAAGAGCGATAAAGAAGATTTTGGGAAACATATTATCCCGCAGGCTGTTGAGGAAAAGCGGGTGTACGGGTATCAATATAACGGATATTGGGCTGACATCGGGACGATTCGTTCTTTTTATGAAGTCAATTTAGAGATCGCGAGTAAGAATCCGCCGTTTTCTTTGATTGATGAAGGATGGCCGATCTACACACACCCACGTTTCCTGCCCGGATCGTTAATTGAGGAAGGTAAAATGAAAGATACTCTTATTGCGGAAGGGTGCTGGATCCAGAAAGCGGATATCAGAAGTTCGCTTATTGGACTGCGCAGCCAGATTCGGAGTGGAGTAAAAATCAAGCGGTCTATATTAATGGGTGCGGATTATTATGGGTTCTTCCGCCGCGGCGATGAGATAGAAAAAGACATGATACTTGGGATAGGCAGGGACTGCAGCATTGAGGGTGCGATCATTGATAAGAACTCCAGTATTGGTCCGAGAACAATTATCCGCCCCTTCCCGCATGGTGTAGATAAGGACGAAGATCTTTTTATAGTCCGAGATGGGATTGTAGTAATTCCCAAAGGAACGCGATTGCCGCCTGATACGGTCATTGCGCCAGATTGAAAAATACATTAAACTTGTTCGATTGTACGGCTGTCTGAATTCCCAGCCTGAAATAATTTAAAGGAGTAATTTTATGCCTGCAAAAAAAAATGCGGGAAGTACATCTACGGAAAATGATATAGAAGTTACCTGGCACGCACTAAGCCGTGAAGAAGTCCTGGAGAAATTAGAGTCTAGGCTCGAAGAAGGTCTTTCCAATAAAGATGCCTCAAAACGTTTGGAAAAGTACGGCCCTAACCAGCTCGCTGAAGGAAAGAAGACTACCTTTTGGGATATGGTGTATGAGCAATTAAATAATTTTGTGATCATCATGCTGGTTGTTGCAGCAGTAATATCTGCTTTCCTTGGTGAAGTTGTGGACGCCGGAGCGATCATTGCGATCGTCGTGCTGAACACGGTGATGGGTGTTATACAGGACAGTCGCGCGCAGCAGGAACTGGAAGCGCTCAAGAAGATGGCTTCCCCTGAGGCACAGGTTCTGCGTGATGGGCACCGCGTGTCTCTGCCCGCACGAGAACTGGTTCCTGGTGATATTGTTTTCCTGGAAACCGGCAATTATGTCCCCGCCGATTTGCGCTTAATAGAAGCGATCAATTTAAAGATAGAAGAAGCTGCCCTAACCGGAGAATCTGTTCCGGTTGAGAAGAACGCGGCATCTGTGATAAATTCAGAAGCGTCCTTAGGCGATCGCAAGAATACTGCATTCAGCGGTACCGTTGTAACTTATGGACGCGGAAAAGGTATTATTGTCAGCACGGGAATGCATACTCAGATTGGATTGATCGCAACAATGCTGCAGTCCGTGGAAGAGGAAGAAACCCCGCTGCAGCGGCGACTGGATGATCTTGGCAAGACGCTTGGCTGGGCCACTCTGGTGATCAGCGGTTTAGTATTTTTATCCGGCTTGATCGAGGGCGGCGATATTATGGAAATGTTCATGGTAGCAGTAAGCTTAGCAATCGCGGCTGTACCGGAAGGCCTTCCGGCAGTGGTTACGATCAGCCTGGCCTTAGGCATGCGTGAAATGGTTAAGAAACACGCACTGATCCGCCGGCTCTCGTCCGTTGAAACGCTTGGCTCCGCGACTGTAATATGTTCAGATAAAACTGGCACTCTCACACAAAACGCCATGACGGTAACCCGAATCTGGGTGGACGGTATGGCACTAGGAGTGACGGGCGGTGGATATACACCGAAGGGCGATTTCATAAATGACAGAAAAAAAGCAGATATTCACGATTATCCGGGCATCTCCACTGCCTTGTGGGTGGGCACGCTGAATAATGATTCCCAGCTTGAAGAGGTGGTTGAGAATGGGAATAAGATATTCCGCATCATAGGTGATCCCACTGAAGGATCCATCCTGGTGGCGGCAGCCAAAGCCGGCGCGCAGGCAGAGATACTTAATATTGCGTATCCGCGCTCAGGCGAGGTGCCTTTTGATTCAGAGCGGAAACGCATGGTAACTGTGCATGCGGTGAAAGAACCCGCAGAGAATGACCTCTCCCCCTTTAATAGTAAAAACGAAAAAGAATCATATGTAATTGCTGTCAAAGGTGCCCCGGATGTGGTATTGAATTTATGCAACCGCGTTCAGAAAATGGACAACACACATGAAACATTGAGTGAAAAAACACGCAAAGAGATTACTGCTGCGAATGACGAGATGACGAAAGACGCGTTGCGTGTGTTGGGCATGGCATACCGTGTGGTATCCGCGAAACCTGACGAGGTGGACAGCGAAAGCCTGGAGCAGGATTTGATCTTTGCAGGTTTGGTTGGGATGATTGACCCGGCCCGCGAAGAAGTGAAACCAGCGCTGATGAAAGCGATCGGAGCGGGCATCCGCACAATCATGATCACAGGTGATTACCCCAACACCGCCAGGGCGATTGCGGAGAGCATCGGACTGATGCGGCCGGGGCATAAGGTGAGCACTGGTGCGGATGTGGACGCAATGAGCGATAAAACGCTGCAGGATGAGGTTGATGAAATTGATGTCTTCGCGCGCGTTTCCCCGGAGCATAAGATGCGCATTGTCAACGCGCTGCGCGCGCAGGACCAGGTAGTCGCAATGACCGGCGATGGCGTGAATGACGCACCGGCGATTAAAGCCGCGGATATAGGTGTGGCAATGGGCATCAACGGTACGGATGTGGCGAAGGAGACTGCTGATATGGTGCTGACCGATGATAATTATGCCAGCATCGTGTCTGCGGTTGAACAAGGGAGAATCATTTACAGCAATATACGCAAATTCGTATATTACCTGATCTCTTGCAATATGGCTGAGATCATGATCATTTTCATACCAACCATGTTCGGCCGCTTTCTGTTCCCGGCTGCGGCTGAGCACGGTCTACTTTCCCCACTAAAGCCAATCCAATTGTTATGGCTGAATCTGGTAACAGACGGCGCACCTGCGTTGGCACTAGGCACGGAGAAGGGCGACCCTGACATCATGGATCAGCAGCCACGCCCGGCGAAAGAACCGATCATCAACCGGTTCATGCTGATTGGTGTGATCGTACAGACGATCGCTATTTCTGTGACCACCCTGATGGCGTTCGCAATCGGTTTGAAACAGCCAGATCCGCGTTATGCAGAAACCCTGGCATTCGCGACACTGGTTTTCTCTGAGCTGATTCGTGCTTACACAGCGCGCTCAGAGCGAACTCCGATTATGAAAGTGGGCGTATTTTCCAATAAATGGATGAACTGGGCAGTGCTTGGCTCCAGTGCGCTGATGCTGCTGGTGATGTACGTGCCTTTCCTGCAGAAAATCTTTAATACTGTTCCCTTGGGTTGGGCGGAATGGAGACTGATCATCCCTCTGTTCCTGGTACCTTCGATAGCCGCGGAAGCAGTGAAGTACATCATAGACACTCGCAATAAGAAGAAAGCAAAATAGCTGTTGGTTATATTAATTAAAATCGGAAGGCAATTACCTTCCGATTTTTAATCATTTTTTACGAAATGGATATTACTCGTATTCACCGCGACGCATCTTGGATTCGCCTGTGGCGTTCTCATAGAGAGGCTCACCGCCGCAATCACATGTTTCTTCGTCGCATTCACCATCGGTCATGTTTATTTTGGGAGCACCTTCTTGTCCGGCGATCCTGCCGCCCTGCCCTTTGGTGCCTAATTGACTCACCATTTGGTTGGATTCCTGCCTGCCAAGAATAACTCCTTCGCTAGCAGCAATTTCAACAGCGGTAGAACGTACTTGATCCATCATTCCACCGATGTCTTCTATCTTAAATCCCTGTGAGAGAGCGATGGTTATGAAGGAATCTTCCGCTTTTAGGCGGAGATCCATTTCCTCAATGTTCAGACCGAAAATTTCAGCCATCGCGGCTGTCATATAATCATCCAGCAGTCCATCCTGTTCGGATTCAACACCACGACCCTGCCCTTGTGCCTCGCTTTGACCCTGTCCCTGACCAAGGTAATCTCCGCTGTCGGCAAAGACTGCCCCAGTGGATACTAATACAATCGCGACCGCAGTAATTCCCGCGAAAATCTTTGTACTTGTCTTCATTTTATTTACTCCTTTTTTGGTAGTATTTTGTTTGTCTTACAGTGGATAGTATCTCAAATAAATGTGAAGCATTTGTGAAGAAAGTATGGCGTTCTAATAAATCTCAACAAGCTTTTTTCCCGATAATTTATGGTGCACAATAGTTCCCGCTTGTTAGCCAAGAGTGAGATTTCAAAGTGCACATTGCGTCCCCTTGACATTCTTATGCGATTTATCGGATATATGGGTGGAGGATGTCGGTTTGCCGTCAATTACGAAAAGATTCGAAAAGGTGGAGCGAAGTTCGTTTGGGAGGCAGCGCATATCTTCTGTGATAAGAATGGTTAAGTGTATGACTGGGCTTCTAAAAAAACGCAATTTCTATGCTTACTTGATCATGAACAAGCGGTTGAGGACTGTACACCAGCAGGAAGGTTAAATGTAACCTTTCTCTTTCAGGAATTCGGCTAGTTTTCCAAGTACTTCAGGCATATCCCTGCGTCCAAAGCCAATACGGAAATGGTTGCTATGACTACCAATAACGGAAGCGGGAAGAAGCAATACACCTTTCTTTTCCAGAAGCTGCCCGCAGAATTGATCTACAGGGATATCCAACAGCAGTTCAGGGAAACCAACTGTTCCACCGTGTGGCTTATGCCAGGTGAAAACAGCATCGTGTTCTCTAAAGAATTCATCAAGAATCCGTAGATTGTGGGAGATGATGGCGCGGTTGCGCGTGAGGATGGCTTCTCGGGCGCGCAGGGCAATGATAGCGAGAATCTCGCTGGGCGCGGACCCACAGATGGTTGTGTAATCCTTGTAGGATTTAATATCTTCGATAAGGTTTATATCACGGGACACGAGCCAACCAACTCGCAGGCCGGGCAGCGAAAATGATTTGGATAATCCAAAGAGGGAGATGCCCTTGGGATAGAGTTCACAGACAGAAGGCAGCCGGTCGGTGTGTGTGAGCTCTGAAAAGCGGTACATCTCGTCAGAAAAGACGCAGATGCCCTTTTCCTTCGCCAAGATTATCACCTCTTGCAATTCCGCATGGCTGAGCAATGCTCCGGTAGGATTGTGGGGAAAATTGATCACGATCAATTTGGTGTTTTCACGGACAAGCTGCTTGAGATCGTTCACGGAAAATCTAAAGCCGTGCGCAAAATCTGGTTGCCATTTGCTGACCTGACAGCCGATAGATACGGCGATCTCAAAGAGAGATTGATAACCGGGGAAAGTGGTGATGACGTGATCCTCGAGTTCGAGCAGGATATTCATAGCGATGAAAATCCCTTCTTCCGGCACTACTTCTACGACGTGTTCGGGAGTGATACCCTCATAGAGTTCTGCGATCTCATGTAAAAGAAGGTGATGGCCTTGCGATTCTGTATAACCAAGCGAGAGGTTTTCCCAAAGAGTATGTATTTCCTCGTCAGCCATACCGAGCAATTCTGTAAGGGTGAGCGGTTCGGCATCCGAGCAGCTCAATAAGTAGGGCGCGGAAAACTCATATTTTGCGAAATACCGTTCGAGCGTGAATGGTTTGATTTTCATAGTGATTGCAACGGGTGAATACTCCTGTTTTTTTTATATTGTTAATTCAGACATTTAGTGCAACGGATGAGGAGATAAAATCATTC
>CAZBCD010000070.1:0-10158 GCA_964490205.1 uncultured Pelolinea sp.
CGGAAACAATCATATCTATCTTTTCTTTATTAAGGATATCAAGGGCAATAGATCCATTCTCAGCGGTGATTGTTTCGTAACCAATTTTCTTTAGCATTATTTCAGTCAGATAAAGCTGATCGACATTATCATCTACAACTAACACCTTCATATAAAAAACACTATTTTCTGCCTAGATTAACTAATATTCAAGTTTGTATTTATACATTTGTGTCGAAAGGGAACTCATATTAGATTTATTAGATAGAATAGAAAAAAAGAAAACAAACATTGATTTTTAGATTTAGTAACAATTAAAATAACAAAAATGAATGCTGCTAAAGATCCAATTCTTTTAAGGTCTTTTTTTACATAACTATAATCAGGATTGAATTCCGATGCATTGTGTATACTTTTCTTTATCTGCAGTTTCCTGTCAATCGGCAAATTACTATATTTTTTCTTTGATTTTTTACTCATTACATCTCCATTTTAATACCATACAGTTGTTAAAATTAACACCTGGTTGACCTGTGTAGTTATATTGTATCGCTTGATTGAAATATCTATTGAACAAATGTAACAATTTTTTCATTATATTAATTTCAATACGGTCTGGATACATTCATAATTAAGATAGAATTGATGAGATTATGATAGATAGGTAATTCTTCGCTCCTTGTGGTTTTTTATTTGAGATTTTCACAGATGGAGTAAGATTTATCAAAGATTTATTTAATTTAGGAAAGAAACGGTAAACAACAGGATATCATTTTCCAAGAGAATGCAGATGGATATTTCAATTCGTGATCAAGCGGTACTGGTTTGCCGGCGATTACTTAGTCAATTGAACCGCGATCCGGCAACCCCAACATATGGTTGTTTCGATCGAAGGTATTGGGCATGGAAATTAGTGGACTTTCCAGAAGCCACATTCCAACGTAATATACATCCTCTTTGTTGGTATATGGACCAACCAGAAGCAGATGGTTCTGAGAATCTTATTGAGTTCATAAGACCAGGGCTCCTTTACACAATTGATATTCAGCATAAAGATGGATCATTTGACCAAGCATATCCAAATGAGCGTAGTTATGGTGCTACCGCTTTTCTTCTTCCAGACTTGATAACCGCATACCAGAAGATAAAAGAAAATTTATCGCAAGATGAAAGAGTTTTTATTGAGAAAAGGTTGATGCGATCAGCTGATTTTCTTAATAAAGCTACCGAGCTGCATGGTTTCATTGCCAATCATCTGGCTGGTGCCGCATTCGCGCTTTATAAATCCTTTCAACTATTCAACGAAACAAAATTTAAATCTGCATCCAGCAATTTGGTGGATAAAATCATTGAAAATCAATCTGATGAAGGCTGGTTTCAAGAATATAATGGCGCTGATCCTGGCTATCAGACTTTGTGCATATATTACTTGGCGCAAATTTTCACACTTGAACATCCGGATAATCTGCACAACGCTTTGGAAAGATCATTGCAATTCTTGCAATTCTTCATTCACCCGGATGGAACTTTCGGCGGTGAGTATGGAAGCCGGAGAACTGAAATTTACTATCCGGGAGGGATAGCATTACTATCCCAAGAATTTCCGATTGCAGCCAAGATGCATACCATTATGAAAAAATCGATCAGAACCGGCAATACAGTCAACCTGATAGATATCGATATGGGAAATTTAGCGCCCTTATTATCCAACTACACAACTGCTGCTTCAATTGTAGAAGCTACCAGCGAAACTTATTCTCTTCCAAATAAGCAAAAAGAATTCACTCGGGTTTTTAAATCCGCCGGTCTCGCAATTATAGCATCCCCGACTTATTACGCTGTTTTTGGTATATCAAATGGTGGGGTATTAAAGATTTTTAATAAGAAAACTAATACATTAGTTTATGATGATTGTGGTTTGCTAGGTGAGACCAGCAATGGCCAGAAATTTTCAACCCAAATAACCAATCTGAATAATCCAATAATACGGGACGGAAAGATATTTGAAACTTCATCCACCTTTAGTAAAATCCCCTCACAATTTCCCACACCTTTCAATTATCTTTTATTAAGAATTGCTAATATAACTTTCATGCGCTGCCGATTCCTTAATGAAGCAGTAAAAAAAATATTTGTTAAATTATTGATAAACAAAAATTCGTCTATTCCATTACGCAGAATCCGAGAAATCGAGTTTAGACAAAATACTATTCATATCACAGATAAAATTCATAAAACTGGATCGATCCGGATCAAGACACTGAAGTATGGAAACAAATTTTCAGCAATTCATATGGCATCTGCTCGATATTTCACACCCTCACAGATGGTCAAAAGAGACCAGCCAATTATTGACATTGAAAATCTTCAAAGAACAGGTGCTACTTCTCAATCCTTAATCATCAATCTTAAAAAGGATTCCAAGGCGCATCTGGTATGAATAATTGGGGAAATGTTTCTATTGATGTTGATTCTTTATCATCCATATACAAAGGACGGGGATGTTCACGCCCGGGTGGATACACCTTTGTGGAATTCCGGACTGGTTTGGAGAATTTGTTAATTTTTTTCTCGAGATACGCAATTAAAATCACATTGTTCATGGTAGGCAATGATTTCCTTTATAAAAAGAATCATGCTGCGATTAAAGAAATTGCCACCAGTGGGCATGAAATTGCGAATCATTCCATGACACACCCACAGAGTTTCCGCTGGCTGTCAGAAAAAGAAAAAGAAATGGAAATGGTTGCCATGTCTAACGTTTGCCAGGAAGTAACCGGGAAAAGGCCGGTTGGCTTCCGTTCCCCCGGCTGGAACATCAATGATGCAACTCTGCCTGTTTTAAATAAGCTAGAGTATACGTACGATTCCTCAGTGTTCCCCACGTCGCTCATGCCATTAATGAAATTTACCCATTGGTCCAGTATGTCAGAGCAAAAAAAACATGACCGCACAACCATGGGCCAGACAAGTTACATGTTCTCTCCTCTATCGCCATATCATGTCTCGAATTATTCACTTGGGAAAAAAGGGAGTAATTCATTGATTGAATTTCCTATTTCAGTATCACCGTATCTTCGTATTCCATTTTTTGCCACGCTACTTCTATTTACGGGTATTGGTTTCTACAAAAAATTATATCGATCAATTCGCAATGCTGGGCTGCCCGTACATTTCCAAATGCATTTATCCGATTTCATTGATTACAGCATTCCGGAACTAAAAAATCAGATGCCCGGAAACAAAAAGGGTGCTTATATTCCTCAATCACTTCACACACCTCTTTCAAATAAATTAGATCTCTTCAGTGAAATGATTGACTTGATCACGCAGGATTACAACCTCATCACTTTAGATCAATGGGCAAAAAGAATACGGAAAAACAAATGATTCCACGTTTAAAACCGTATTTGGGGAAAGAAGAAATTCTTACAATCTTCAAAAGCAGGAAGCTTGCTGTTCAGAGATTTGAACAATCTTTTGCAGCGCAATTCCATTCCAGTCACGCGATTTCTTTTTCATACGGCCGTTCTGCCTTATGGGCCTTCTTGAATGCCCTCGAATTAGAGAATATTGAGGTCGTTCAACCCGCATACACTTGCTCTGTTGTTGCACATGCGACAGTATTAAGTGGGAATTTCCCGGTTTTTGTGGATAACACTCTTACCGATTACAACATGGATATTGATCTTTTAGCTGATGCGATCACCCCCAACACGCGGGTTGTAATCCCCACCCATCTTTTTGGCTATCCAATGGATATTGATAAAGTCGATGATATTGTTCATCACGCTGAAAGACAATATGGTCACAAGATCTGGGTCATCCAGGATTGCGCTCATTCATTCGACGCGCGTTTTAGAGGGAAAACAGTTACGAATGCTGGTGATGGCGCTATCTTTGGGCTCGGAATCAGTAAGCAGATCACGTCTATATTCGGGGGAGTATTTACAACTAACGATGAAGTAACCGCTAAAAAGGTTCGCGAATTCAGGGATAGAAATTTTCGAAAACCTTCGTGGAAAAAATCCACCCTTCGATACCTTTACCTTCTCGCTGTGTATCCTGCTTTTCAGCCTTCATTTTATGGGCTTGTGTATTGGATGCAGGAAAAAACACCGTTCCTCAATCGGCTAACAAAAGCGTATCATTTGGATGAGAAAATCCATTTTCCTCCTGATTACTTAGACCAGATGACAGATATCGAAGCGCTCGTTGGTTTAGAGCAATTGAAAAAATACGCGGATGTTCGGTCAAAACGGATAGAGATCGCAAAAAAATACTTCAATGAAATATATTCAACGAATGAGTGGGTTCTTCCCCCTGAAATAGATGGGGCAACTTATTCACACTTCGTAATTAGAACAGAGGCGAGAGACCACTTGCTCGAATCCTTTGCATCTCAAGGTATTCAATTGGGTCAGTTAATTGAATACAGCATGCCACATCATCCAGCATATGAAAAATATACCAAAGATAAACCATTCCCTAATTCATCTCTGTGCAGCAACTCCATGATCAACCTGCCAAACTACCCGAATTTACACAATTTCAATATTGATAGAATTGTTTCATTCTTATTACGTTACCCTGAAAACCATGAAAAGTAATGTAGAAATATCACCTCTAAAAACTCGTTGGGTTAAAGATGTGGCAAAGATTCATTTTGACTCCCTGCCAAACGACTTCCTTCCGAAGTTAGGTTTAAATTTTCTTATCAACACTTTTTATCCTGCTGTTTTATCATCAACGCTAGGGAAAGTGTTTATTGCGCTTAATGAATTCTATGAACCCATGGGATTTGTATTAGTTACATTGAAAAGTAACGAGTTCTTACGAGATATTATAAAAAATCGATTTTGGGATTTTCTTAATATTGGCCTATGCTCATCCTTTATTTCATTAGAAAATTTCAGGAATAATTACCAAATTATCATATCAAGTATGTTATCCAAAATAACACCTAACGTAGGTGAAATTTACATCATTGCAGTAAAAAATACTTATCGCGGAAAAGGTATTGGAAAAATATTAGTGAAGAAATCGATAGATTTTATCAAAGAAAATAAGATTAGTGGAATCAAAATTAAAACATTGGCATCCAATAAAGAATGGATTAAATATTTTTATGAAGAGGGATGGAAGTTAGAGAACAGTTATCACCTGATTGGAAAAGAATATGTTAATTTAGTTTATAAATTCGACGATATTTTCCCATCCAATTAATAAAATTACCATAAATTGATCTTTAATCAACAAGTTCGCTGCATATCTTATTTTCTTCGAAAGATGTGAATATATGAATTCGGTTCACAAGGATCAATCTCACTGCCCCGCAAGATCGCTCGGCATTTCTGCAGAATTGAAAATAGTACTTGAAATAATAAGTTCAGGCTTCTCTCCCATAACCAGCACATACGCGGCTCCAGTCTCGTTCATATCCTGAGCAAGAACATAAACAAGCGCACCGTTCCGAAACTCCAAATCTTCTCTATCTGTCCTGACAAAAACAGAAGAGTTTGCTTTTCCAATCAATCTGAAAACAATGCGTGAGTAATCCTGCTTCCCAAATCTAAGATCATGAGAGCGGCTATAATAACCTTCTCCCTCATCAAAAAAGCGTGGGTACACGCCGTAACCCATCAGTGCGCCTGTTCTTTCATCTTCGCAGTACGCTGCTACGTCATCTGCACTTTGGGGTGCCTGGTTGGATTCCATCGCGGATATAAAAGCGCTACAGACCTCCTCGTGGTCATATTCTGGAACCAAACTCGGAAATACGACCTCTCTCAATGGGATAAAACCGCCAATAAATAGCAATAACAATCCATAAAATAAATAACCACGCCCGGCAAGAGATTTAGTAATGGATTCGATTGGATAAGCTACCCAGTCAGAAGCTAACGTTTCTAAGTCCCACTTGAATGCTGCCTGGAAAAAAGCGGTGATGAGTTCAACCAAACCCAGAGCATAAAAAGCAAGTATGATCCAGTCCACCGGAAGTATAAACCGCCAGCCAGCCAGGCGCACAACCGCCGAGCTTAGACTGTATATTACATGAAATCCAATGACGCAGAGAACAGCCCGTGGGTTGCGTTGAAAGGCAAAGGAGAAACCTAGCGCAATAATTATTGAATTAGTAATAAAAACGAATAAGTTTAGACTATTTGATCGAGTATAAATTTCAGTCCAAAAAGGCTGAGTAATTTTTAAAAAATCTAAAAATTGGGTTTGATTGCCCAAGCGTACCGGCATAATTAGCATGGATGATATTTCATTGCGCATGAAGTGATCCATCATAAATTGCATAATGTTCCCAAATCCACGGGAAAAAGCCGATGAGATCACCGAAATATTACGGTTTAATTGTTCTTCCATAGAATCAGCTTCGGGAATTTCAATCTCGTAATCATCCTCAAAAACAAAATAGCGGTATAGACCTCCTGAAGATGATGGATTGTCCACCCAGTAGACACCGGTAATGGCATGGTTGCGGATCAGCACGGGAGCTAACACCAGACCGACCGCCAGCACCATAAACAAGATAGAAACAAGAATTGATTTAATATTCTTGAAATAACGCATTACAACCAGTAAGAATCCAAAAGGGACCAGCACCATCGCCTGGAGACGCGTTAGGATAAAGGCACCGATGATGCCTCCAATTATGAATACGTGCCCACTGACCTTCTTTCCTGGCGCCTTGAACCAACAAATGACCACATAAACCAGCAGGCTGGCCAGAAGTGCAGCCAGCATTCCTGAGAGCAGCAGCTTTGAATTGGACACATTGGCAATTGAGCTGGCCTGGATAGAGTTTATTTCGCGGAAGATCGCCATCAGTGCGATCGCGATGCCGTCCAACCGGCTATGCAGCTCTTTTCCGATTAAATACAAGATCCCGGGAAATAAAGCGATTACCAGCGTTTGAAGAAAAACCACTCGGACATAATCTAAGCCGGCGACTGCATGCAGAACGGTGAGGAAGGAAACGTAAAGCGGTTTAGAGACCACAAAATCATCCGCAGTGCCATAAAGGACATACAGCGAATTGTAATCATACTGTTCCGCGTCCGAAAAAGGGTATTTTTCGAAATTAGGCGCGCGCACAGACGGCGCAAAATAATTATGTTCCGGCAGCGGTAAACTCGTCCAGAGCACGACCGCGATCAGCCACAGCACAAGAAACACGACCGCATCCCGATGTTTAACCAAGTGCGGTCTATGCCCACTCGGGATGGAATTCCATGCCAGCGCCGCGAAAGAAATCATCAGCAGGATTCCGATAATGTACCAGATCTGCCCTTCCAGCAATGGCACACCCAGTGACACAATAACGATACTGGTAAAACCATTTCCCCAGCCGGTGATTTCAATTAACAAAAAACAGAGACCAATTACAAGAAGAGCAGCAAGAAATGATCTCCAGGGGAATTGGAGAGATTTTCCATTTTTATTAGGAACGCGATATATGGCAGTGATTACGAAAATTAGCAACTCAATTCCCGAAAAAAAGTAGTTAATCAACAACGGCATCAGCCGGTAATACTTTCCGATATCCTTAAATAGATCTAGAAAATGGGAAAGAAATATAAAACTCCATACAACCAATATGGTCAAAACACCGCCCAAAATTAGCGTCATGGCCAGATTTGCTTTATTTCCCTCCACCTCAAGCCATTTTCGCCAGGTTTCGGACTTCTTGAATTTATGATTAATAAATAAGACTGCGCAAGCAGGGAAAACCATCGGAATGAGCAGTAGCAGGCGACGGATGGAATAGCCAAGAAAAACAGCGTTTGTAGGTTCTTTGGGGATAACGAGCAACCAGAGCGCAGCGACCAAGGATTGAATCAGAATAATATAAAAAAATTGGCGAAAACTCTGGTAAATTGGCGTTGTTTTTGAGGTATTGTTGTTTTTGTCCATCATTTTCCTGTAAATCTGATGTGCTAAATTCAAGTACTAGGTGCAATACTAATTTTTTAAGAATACCACAGATGGTATTCTGTAACTCATATATTTACGAGAACCAAGGGTCAGACCATCGCACGCATTCTCATAGGAGAAATACCCCAAAATATAGGGGAATAAGAAACAAGGAAAATAAATGGATTCCAACAGACAATACAGCACCAAATTTTAGATCGGTTTTTCTTCTAATCAACCTACACCCAATAAAATGATCTATTTATATTCCTCAATTTTATTTGGGTAAAAGAAACCTCCACTTGCAATATCTTCAATATTTCCACATGCATGCAGAGTGGTTTTCTTCAGTGGTAATTGATCAATATCTATCACCACGTACAAGTCGTTATCATTTAATAAATTTATTGTTGGAAATATCGTATTTGGGATTGCAATATTATCAAAATAATCAATTGTTTCTTTGTCGGGAATATTGTGGATACCTTTTTTATAATCATGTTCTGAAATATTTGGAACCCAGGTAGGACCATAGGAAATAATTGATACACTGGACCCGGGATAATAATTCAGGATAGCTTCACTTTCTCCATCCAAGCAGCCACGTGAAATCAGGTCTCTTTTAGGGGCAACTGCCTTTATTAACAATGGGCCAGCCAAGACAATGGTTGTTAATAGAATGGTAAAAACAATATTGAGATCTGATATTTCATAGTGGTCCGGTAGTTGAAGATATTTTGTTAGTTTAATTTTTTTCGCGGCAATATTGAAGATGAGTGAGAATCCTGCTGCAGGGAGAATACCAAGGAAAGAAGTACTTGCGGCATAGTAGCGCATATACTGTGTTTGGTAGGCAGGAGATAGTGGTAAAGAGAAAAGAAAACCAACCAAAAGTACAAGGATAAAAACAAAAAGTGGGTTTTTACGCTTATAAATACAGCCACCGATTCCTAATATTGATAAAAAGAAATATGAATAGATTAACGCGTAATTCATAAATTCATTATTAGTGAGCATGCTTGAATAAACATTGTAAGTGTTTATTGGCTTAAGAGAAAAGATCACTGAGAATTGATGCATTATCCCTTTGATGAAGTTGTCCGGGTGATTAAGGATCTCAAGTATTATGATCTCCATTATCTTTTTTTCTCGAACACCGGGCTCAAAGGTGCCAATCTCAGGGTGATCGATAAATATTTGTCCCCAACTTTTTCCGCCAACCGCAACACCATAGATGCCGTACCCAAAATTACTGATTTGACTTGTTTTTTCTGATGTGACTTGGTTGAAAAGGAAACTATTAATTAGAAATCCTGCAATAACACATAATGAGGTAATCACCATTATTTTCCAGGATGGTTGTTGTTTCCCTTTCCATAACCAGCCAACAAATATAACTAGAAAAGGCAAGGTAGCAATGGCGCCCGGTCGAGCAACCTGGGCAAGTGTGAATAAAAAGACAGCGGAGAAAGCATAGAAGATACTGCCTTTTTGTTGCCCTCTTTTTTTCCGGATAGCAATAAGAAAGAACGTGAATGCAGCCATTCCAAGTATATAGCTTATATTTTCTGATAAAACGTTGCCGATGAATCTGCGGATGTAGAGAAATTGGGGGACAAAAAAGATGACAGCAGAGGGAGGATTAAGCGTTTTATTTACTTCAATAATTGAAAAATAGGTGACAACTGCGGAAATAAATACGGTCGCAGCTATTGCGATCTGCAGGTTTCCCCCAGCAAGCCATAGGAAAAATGCAATAAATCCACTGAATAAAGGTCTTCTTTTAGCATAACCAACCAGATATCCTTTTTCTAAAAGAGCCAGAGAACCTGTAAAAAATGAAAATGCATCTCTTCGAGGCAGTATTCCTGCTATCACATTTGTTTCTGTGTATGCGGAAGCCCATAGACCGACAAGAGCAAAAGAAAAGATTGGAAAAATAATTAATGCAGTCAATAATAAAGACAAACGTGTCTTTTTAATATAAAGAGATATTAAAAGGAGAATGATTACAACAAAAAGAAAACGGGGTGTATTGTATCGGACAATCACTCCAATTGTTTTTATGAAAGAGACCTCTCTAGGAATTAATATGATAGCAAAAGAGAAAAGAGAAAGTGTAAAAAGCACAAGATAAAATGCCCATCTGTTCTTTTCAAAATATTGAGATATATTTTTCATTCAGTTTCCATATTTATAACTTGGATTCAAGTATCAAGTGCAACAGTGATTATTTAAGAATACCACAGG
>CAZBCD010000071.1:0-9893 GCA_964490205.1 uncultured Pelolinea sp.
ATTATTATAGGAAAGGATCTAAAACGATGGCTTACGTGATTTCCGACGAATGCATTGTTTGCGGTTCCTGCGAAGTAGAATGTCCAGAAAACGCCATTGCAATGGGAGATGAATACTACGAGATTGCCCCCGAAAAGTGCAAAGATCATGCAGCTTGTGTAGAGGTTTGCCCTGTAGATGCCATCTCCAAAGTAGAATAATTTCAAGTTGTTCAGAAAAAAGAGCCTGATTAGATGGCTCTTTTTTGTTTAAGTCCAACATAACACTATAATAAGTAAAAGAGTATCGACCCTAATAAATATGAAAAAATTCATTACGATCGCGGGCAATATAGGCGCGGGCAAATCTTCCTTAGTTCATATGTTAAGCCAGCGTCTCGGGTGGGAACCGTTCTTTGAACCAGTTTCCACCAACCCGTATCTGGCGGATTTTTATCAGGATATGGCGGCATGGGGTTTCCACTCACAGATTTTCTTCCTCAGCCATCGGCTGCGGGTTTATAGAGAGTTGGCGGACTGCCGCTCTTCAGTGATCCTTGACCGCAGTTTATATGAGGATGCGGAGATATTCGCCTGCAATCTATATACAAAAGGCATTATGAGTCAGAGAGACTATGAAACATATGATGCGTTGTATCGTTCTTTAATAAGTTTCTTGCCAACCCCGGATCTGATGATTTACCTGCGGGCATCCGTGAATACCCTGATTGGAAGGATAAACAAGCGCGGCCGCGATTTTGAGCAGACAATTAAATCGGATTATCTCTCTCAACTGAATCAGGCTTATGAATTATGGATATCGAATTTCTCATTATGTCCTGTGTTAACCATTCCTACAGATAATCTAGACTTCGTTTCCATGCCCAAACACTTGGATCTTATACTTCAGAAAGTTAAAGACATGATCGCAGGTAAAGAAGAAGTCATATTCTTACCAGAAGAATATTCAACATGACCCCCCGTTCAAAGCGAGTTTTGCCAGCTATTTTATATCTATAATAAATCTGATCGCGGTGCGGACTTTCCCGTCAATTTCCACGTTGACGAATTCTGGAGTAAAGACAACTTCTAGCCCATCCTGTGCGAGAAAATTCTTGGCCAGGACCATCGCCTTGACCGCCTGGTTAACTGCTCCCGCGCCAATCGCCTGAACTTCAGCATGTTTATTATCTCTAAAAATCCCTGCAATAGCTCCCGCGACTGCTGCCGTACGGGAAACGGCTCGTACTTTGATAACGTCCATTGTTTCCCTCCTTCCAACCTCGTTGCTATCTGAATTATTTGTTGGCCGCAACTCAACAACCTGTATATGCATTTTACAAAATTATTAGGCATGATACAAGTATAAGATATCCACATATCTTTATATTTTAAAGGATATAGTATTAATAGTAGGGGCTGTGCAAATGTGGATAATAATAGGAAAATCTTTGAAATTACCCTATATAAGGTTGCTTTTTGATAGTACTTCCCATATCTTCCGCAGATACCATGAAGCGACAACATGACTATATGTGGAAAATTATGGAATAACAATGGAGAAATGTCTCAATGACGAGCAATTTCTTATTTCCAAACATAAATTGTTGATTGATTTTAGAAAATATTTTCCAGATTATCCACACTATGATGAAGTTATCCCCAGCTTCTTACGACTTATCCACAGGAGATATCCACAGCTTATGTGGATAAGTTAAATACCGGCTGCTGACTGCCATCTTTCAATAGATTCTTCGACGGCATCTAAAAATTGGTCCAATCCGGCCAGCCTTTTTGAAAAATTATCTGCATTAAGCGTCAATTGGGTGAGCAAATCCTCGTACCCCTTCTGGCTGGAATTATTCCTTGGTAAACGGGAAGCCATCAGCGACCACGTCCAAAGCAGCAGCCATAAGGCTGCCTGATTATTCTCTTCTTTCAATCCTAAGATGGCTTTTTGGTAATATGAGCGCCGGCAGCCGGAGTATGAAAGAGGCGGGTTATCGATCTGTTGAAGTGAGGAAAATGCAGTATTCCAATTTCCCATCCAAATATCCCAGTCCGGTTCAATTGGGTCGGTGGGCACGATCAGGTCAATCAGCCCGCCCTCCAAACCGGGCATATTGATTCCTTGGACAGCTTGTGGAAAGTCAACCAATAAGCGGCGGTCTGTTAGCGGGACTGATGTCAGGCAGGCGATGGCATTTGCAGCGTTCTTGATAATCCCTAAATAGGGATGCACAAAGCCATGATTAGCGCTGCTCTGTTGGTTTTGCAGATCTATCCAACTCTGTCGTGCAGTTTCAATAAATGGCTTTACCCTCTTGATAATATTCATTGGCTGAAAGAAATGCGCAAATATCCCAGACCGAACGTAATCAAACCAGTGGTTGGTATCATGCAGTACGATTGGGTAATGACATAAGAACGAACCTACCCATGCATCTGAACGAAGTTTTCGTGGATGGCTGAAGAAGGATTGCGAAAAGTGAGCGATGTCAAGGTGAAAATCTTCCGTGATGGGAACGATCTCTCTTTTTTGTGGGGCTTCGAGGGAGTGAATATATATCAAATCTATATCGGTTGTTCCGCCGATTAATGGATCTTCATGTGTGATAGAGCCGGTTAAATAGGCGCAAACAATATCGCTGCTGCTAAAAGTTTCTCTTTTAACAGTATCTTTTGCGGTGGACAAAAGCAGGTCTCGTGTGATGCGCATATTTTAGTTTTCTGTACTCTCTAAATTCTACACGGTTATTTCATTAAATTCTATCTTCAACACCAATAGGAAGTTCTGGTTGAAAGGGCGGCATTAGCATCCGCTGTCGGATGCGATTCTCGATCCACTGAAGATCGTCTTCATTATGGACAAAATCCAGCTCGTTTGAATCTATCACGAGAACCCTTTTTTCATTTTCTGGATGCAGGAAATACTCATCGTAGGTAGTGTTTACCGAATTTATGTATTCGCGTTCCATTGAACGCTCATAATGGCGGTCGCGCAACGTGATACGGTGCATAAGCACATCAGTTGTTGCCCGAAGGTATACAATTAGGTCTGGAGAAGGTATTTTTTCAGCTAATACGGTATGCAGCTGCCCGTACATTTCAAGCTCGTCACCATCTAAAGTGATTTGGGCAAATAGCGCGTCCTTGTCAAACGTATAATCGCTAATAAGGATTTTCTTTTCATCCTCCATCAACTTTGGAACACTGCGCCGCTGCTGATAATAACGGCTTAATAAAAAGAACATCTGGGTTTGAAAAGCATAGCGCACGCGATCTTCGTAGAATTTTGATAAAAAAGGGTTTTCCTCAAATATCTCGAGCAAAATATTGGAATCAAAAGGAACCTGTAATAGCCTGGCCAAACTCGTTTTTCCAACCCCGATCACTCCTTCAATCGCGATGTACATTAACCCTCCAGTATGGTGAATTTGGCTTGACTTTCCGAAAAATCCATCTAAACTAAAATATAACATAGTTAATTATTCGGAAAAGAGGAGAAAATTATGCCAAGCCTAAATCGTTTACAGATAATTGGTAGATTAGGGAAAGACCCGGTCGAAAAATCAACTAAGAAGGGCACAAAATTCGCTTTTTTCACTGTTGCTGTTGACCGGCAATGGAAAGGCAGCGATGGAAAAACCCATAAAGAGACCGACTGGTTCAACGTTGAAGCATGGGGACGGTTAGGGGAGATCTGCCTTGAATATCTTGCGAAAGGACGATTGATCTTCCTTGAAGGGCGCCTGCGCACAGACCGCTATGAAAAAGACGGGGATGTAAAATTCTTCACAAAAGTGATCGCACGCCAGATGCAAATGCTTGATTATCAAGCTCAGGATAAAAAAGAGCCAGGCATTACGGAGCTCGAAGAGGAAGCTCCTGAAGAAGAGTAAATCATATTGAATGCTATAGCAGCTCGCTTGAATAGCGAGCTGTTAGTAATTTTAACAAAACGCGTTGGTTTAGGATAGTTCTTCTAATCGCGTAACCAGCCCCGCCACTACATCAAATCCGCCCTGCCAGAATGATGCCTGGAGGATATCAATTCCTGATTCTGAAAGAACAGCCATAGGCGCCTTTGACCCACCTGCGGATAAGATGTTGATGTATCTGGGCTTGAAGGATTCGCCTTCCTCTTTGTACTGCTTATACAGCGAAAGCACCAGGAGTTTCCCAAATGCGTACGCGTATACATAAAATGGGACATGATAAATGTGTGGAATAGATACCCATTCCCACCTGAATTCTTCCCCGATATCCAAATTCTTCCCAAATTGATTTTTCAGATTATCAAAATATGCCTCAGAGAGCTTGTCCACAGAAGCCCCTTCGCCAGTCATCTTATGAGCAGTCTTTTCAAATAATGCAAAGAAAGCTTGACGCATGATCGTTGCGTATGAGTCGTCTACTTGCCTGAAAAGCAAATCACGGCGAACCCCCGCATCTTTTTCTTCTTCTAACAAGCGGTCAACCAGCATCATCTCTCCAAAGGTTGAAGCAGTTTCGGCTAGAGGTAAGCACGAGTGTTGAGTAAATATGCTGTGATCACTGGCCAACAATGAATGGATTGCGTGGCCAAGTTCATGCGCTAAAGTTGCGACATCATTCGAATGACCTTGATAATTAACCAGCACCCATGGGGTTAATTCAGGGTTGACAGTGGCACAAAATGCACCAGCTCGTTTGCCCTTACGTACTTGGCTGTCTATATGGTTTTCATTCATTACGCGCATAGCCATTTGGGCAAAGCGGGGATCAAATTGTTCGAAGGAATCCAAAACAAGTTCAGCTGCCATCCCAAATGCATACTCTTTATTGGAATGTGTAACGGGAGCGTAAATATCATACCTGCGAAGTTTCTTCACACCTAATAACTGCGCTTTTAAGTCAAAGAAACGCTGGAAAACACCGGAGTTTTTCTGGCAGACATCGAGAAGTGTATCAATAACAGTATCAGGGATGTCGTTATGAAGGTTGCGTGCGGATATCGGTGTCTTGTATCCGCGCAGGTTTATCACTTCATTTCGCCAGTCCCGATCCCGAGTTTGATACATCTGCCCAAGGATCGGCCCATCGTTGCCATATACCCGGTACAGTTCCTGGTAAGCGCGCTCCCGCAGGTCGGCATCAGACATACGCACATACGTCATCAACTCACCGCGAGTGAGCTCTTTGTCTTCTCCCTCAACGTTGATGTTGAATGTATAGCGGTTGGTGAAAGCATCATATAGATTAACAAGGGCACTGCTCCCCGTTACCTCTTTAATATTAATAACCTTTTCTTCGGGTTCGGTGAGTGTGTAAGGCTTGAAATGCCGCATCTCTTCTAGCCAATAGAGGTAATCGCCGGTGCCTTTCATTAAATTTTTAGCGGTTTTATCATCAAGGGATTTCCACCAGATACTGAAGAAAAGCACTCGGTTAGATACTTCTGCTGATAACTGCTCGATCTTTGCGACCATTGCCTGTGCGGATTGATCTTGTGTATCTTCTGTGAACCAAAGATCTGCGAACCCACCGATCCGCTGGATTAGTTTAGTGATCTCTTCCAGTTTTTTGATAATTTCTATGAATTCTTCCGAACGAATATCATCTCTAAGTTCATCTCGGAGGGATTCAAAAGCTGTGACCAATTCTTCCAATGACCCAGAGGCATGTTTAAGTTCTTTCGAATCACTAGAGGGAAATAAGTCATTCAGGCTCCAGCGAGATTGCTCATATGGGTTGCTGTCTTTTGTCATTTTTATCTCTTTCCTGTTGTGAAAAGCAATTAAATTCGCTATTGTATAACTAAAAAAATTGAGTGTTTATTATACTTTGGCTGAGTACTGCTACTCCTTATTCTTATGGAGTATGTTTAAAGAAGGGTAAAAGTTTATTGTGTAGAATGCCGTTTGATGCAATTAGATCATAGGGTGGGCGCATGTAAATTGGATCTCCGTGAATGGTTGTTATCATTCCTCCCGCCTCTTCGATAACCAGTGTCCCGGCGGCGATATCCCATGGACAGATATCAATTTCCCAATACCCATCCAATCTCCCCGCTGCTACATATACCAGGTCAAGCGCAGCAGATCCTAATCTGCGTACAGTATGAACTTCTCGGATGATATTTGTGAAATTGTCGATATTGTTATTTTTTTTATGGATGTCATATGGGAATCCAGTGACCAACATGGCGTTAATTAATTCCTCTGTGGTACTGACATGAATGGCTTTTCCGTTGAGCCATGCCCCACCCCCCTTTTTAGCATAAAAACACTCATCCCGCATGGGGTCATATACACACGCCAGCCGCATTTCACCCTTTTCAGTATATGCAATAGACACAGCAAACATCGGCAGCCCTCTGGCATAGTTGGATGTACCATCGACGGGATCAATGAACCAACGCTTCTCCTTTTCTCCGTCAAGCTTTCCGCTCTCTTCGGCAATGATCGAATGGTCAGGAAAAGCTTCTCTGATCTTATGGACGATAAGATCTTCTGCTTGGCGATCTATTTCTGTGACCATGTCAATAGGTCCCTTAAAGTCGATATGGTGTTCTTTACCGTAACCAGCGCGCAGGATTTCCCCGGCGCCCTTTGCGAGATTGATGATGAATTCTAGGGTTGGTTTCATTCTCTTTAATCTGGCTCCTTGATTCCATATTTTTTGTTTTTCATTTCATCCGCAAGTTCTTCAAAGAACCCATTTAAATATTTCTGACGGTGCTCCGCGATCTTTCTTGCGGTTTCTGTAAGAAGAAGTTCACTAATTTTTTTGAGTTTGAATACATACTCATGGTATGCACTATGGGATTCTCCCACTTCTCTATTCCCTGAATCCATGAATTCCTTTGAAGGATCGGCAAAAACAGGTTGCTTTACCTGAAAAGCATATGCTAATGCGCGAGTGACACCAATCGCGCCAATCACATCCAGTTTATCAGCGTCAAATAGCACTTTTGCCTCAATGGTTTGCGGCGATTCATCCTTTCGGAAACGATGTGCGCGAATGCAGTGCTGAACAGCATGGACTTTGCCTGGTTCCCAGCCTTCCTTAAGAAGAATCGCTTCGGCAAATTCCGCGGAACGCAAATGATGGTCCTTACGGTTCCCCTCCCCAGGATGGCTGCCGCTTGCGTCATGAAGAAGTGCGGCTGCCAGCAGGATTTTCATATCTGCCTCTTCAAGGGGGCCGATCTTTTCGCAAAGTCTGTAAACTCGTTCAATATGATCAAATCCATGCACGGCATCATATCCTGGATACCATGCGCTTGCTTTTTCCAAAGTTAACATAAGTTTCTTGAAGTGTAAGTCTTACCTTTCTTGATGATTGTTGAAACCAGATTGGTACCAAACTGATATGGCATCTGCTTGTAATCAGAAACGGATAGGATGATCAGATCTGCCTGTTTACCTGGTTCAATCGAACCGATATGGTCATCTTGACCGATAGCAGCCGCGGCATTGATCGTTGACGCGGCGATTGCCTGTGCTGGTGTTAAACTCATATAGCGGCAGGCCAATGCCATTGTAAACTGCATATTCCCGCACCAGGCTGTTCCGGGATTCAGATCAGATGCAAGCGCGAAAAGGCATCCCGCTTCGATCATTGCTTTTGCCGGTGAGTACTCACTTTCAACTAACCCGAAAGGAGTACATGGAAGTGATACCGCGGTAGTTTTACTATCCGCCAACACCTTAATATCTTTCATTGATGTCTTTACTAGATGATCTGCGGAAATTGCGCCCAATTCGGCGGCTAACGATGCGCCGCCCAGATTCTCAAATTCATCAGCATGGATTTTTAAAGGGTATCCTATACGCTTTGCGGCTTCTAATATCCGCCGTGATTGGGTAAGATTAAAAGCGCCTTTTTCACAGAAGACATCCACGAATGGAAGCGGCTGCCCGGGAGATATATTCATCCACCAATCTTTCACGGCGGGGAGCATTTTATTGCATACTATGCTCACGTATGTTTCTGGGCTGGTTTTGAATTCATTTGGAATAGCATGTGCGCCCAGAAAGGTTGGAAAAATTTCTAAGGGACCTTTTTTGTTAAGTTCCAACAGCACTTCTATCTGCTTAAGTTCTGTCGATATTTCCAATCCATAGCCACTCTTTGCCTCTGCTGTGGTTGTGCCTTGATTGAACATATCTCTTGCGCGTTGTTCAGATTGCGCGGACAAGGAACTATAACTGGCAGATCGTGTAGCATTCACAGTAGATTGAATCCCTCCACCAGCAGCCATAATATCCAAGTAGCTCTTCCCCTCTAGTCGCATTTCGAATTCAGCTGCTCTATCTCCTGCCCAAACCAGATGGGTATGCGGATCGATCAGACCGGGCATGATCACGCAATTTCTTGCGCTTAGTTGTTGTTCTTTGGGGTATTTATCAGCCATTTTTTCAGTCTCACCAACAGACACGATCTTTTCATCACGAATAAGAACAGATCCATTGGAAATAATGCCTAAACGGCCTAATTGGTTGCCAGGTTGTGGCCCGCCAGAAAGTGTGAGCAATTGAGATGCTGAGTGAATGAGCATTTGGTTTATCGATATAATGATCTCAGCTATTATACAGGAATTCGAGAGTGATCTTGTTTGTATAATTACAAAAGATAAATTGATGAGAGGTATCGATGCGGATTTCTAAGTTTGAAAAGCGGGCGGTTGTTATCATTTCCGGATTGCTTTGGATCATTCTGGCATTGTTAGCCAGTGGACCAATATTCTCAGATGAAATGCTCTATATTGACGCAGGATTAAGGAATAATGCGGTGCCCAGTTATGGCAACCGCTATTTTCATATTTACCTTCAGAAATTGTTTGTTTCAATTTTTTCCACACCATTAGCAGGTGTACGCGTATTTTGGGGATTCCTAATTTCACTCACTACGACTCTTATCTATCTCAACCCAAGAGTGATAACTCGCAGAAGTACGATCCTGCACGGCTTACTGGCAGTTGCGTTCTTTTTTTCGTTCCCGTTAATACAAGAATATTCCGGAGAACCGGCTGTTGATATCACTGCAATGGCAATGACAACTGTATATCTAACTATCTATTTATGGGCAGTAAAGAATCCAGAAAAACAAAAACAGGCTCTTTTCATCTTAGGAATGCTGGCATTTTTATGCTTTAAAACGAAAGAGACAACCATTTTTGTTAATATTTTATTATTTGGGTTATTAAAGGAAAAAGTGAAAAGTGGTCCGGGGTTGAAAAACCCGGTAAATTTTTTCCGGCCATTCTTGCTTGGAGCAGCCGCAGGAATTGGATTATTCGTGATTCTTGACGCGGTATTTTTAGGTGAACCATTTTTTGCGATTGCCCCATCGACGTTCAGCGCGGTTTTTACTAACTATGATTTTGCGCCGGGGTTTTTCTTTGGACCTACAAGCTGGTATAAGGTTTATTTCCTCGATGAACTCCTCCTTCCCTTTCTGCTCTTTCTGTTGGGCGGAGTGCAATTACAAAGGAACACTGAGGATAATATCCGTATCGTTTGGATTTATCCATTGTTCTTGGCGGCGTTTCTCAGCTGGAATATGTTGAAGGTCCCATGGGGGTTTATTGAGCGCTTCTTTTTTCCAGCGCTGCCCGTGATTGCTATACTTGCACCGCAAGCGCTTCGATTTAAATGGCCTCGTATTAAACGTGATTGGATATGGTTTATAAGCTCGCTTATGTTATCAGCTGCACTTACCATGTTGGTGCGTTTAATCTGGTTGGAAACAGCAAATAAATATTCTTTTGAATACGTGCGTATGCTGGATGCGGTCTATTATCCGATCCTGATATCCATCTTGCTTGCTGTGTTAATTTGGGAAAAGCGGGCTGGATGGAACCGAACCATTGTGCAGCTCTTTTGTATTGGAGCTTTGCTGTTTTCACCGCTGATGAATAATTATAAA
>CAZBCD010000072.1:0-9817 GCA_964490205.1 uncultured Pelolinea sp.
CTCTGGAAGGGTGAAAATGTTGGCAAAATATATCAGACGTGGAATTTCGGTATCATATAATTTAAGAACGTTTTGTAATAAACGAACTTCTTTTTGGAGGTGTTTATCGGAAAATTCTTCAAGTAAATCAATTAGATAATTTAATAATATCCTAAGGAGAAAAAGAAATGAAAAAATCAGCAAAATTATTAGTAATCTTGTTTCTGATCACCACACTCGCGCTGACCGCGTGCGGTGCGCCAGAAGCAGCCCCTGTTGAAGAAGCGGCGCCTGCCGAAAAGGAAGCACCGACCGGTAAGGTCTGCATCGCGCTCGATAGCGGTGGTGTGGATGACAAAGGCTACAACCAGTCCGCGTGGGAAGGCGGCCAGCAGGCTGCCGCAGAACTCGGCTGGGACGCTGTTTATCTGGTTGGCAATCAGCAAACCGACTGGGAAAAGAACCTTAATGAGTTCCTGGATTCAGATTGCTCATTGATCGTCGCGGTCGGCTTCATTGGCGGCGATGCGCTAAAGACCGCTGCCGAAGCAAATCCCGACCAGCTCTTCCAGTTGATCGACTCTGTTATTGACCCAATGCCTGATAACGTATGGGCGCAGCTTTACAAAATGGAAGAAGGATCCTTTCTGGCCGGCTACCTTGGCGCTGGCATATCCGAAACCGGTATCATCGGTGGTTTTGGCGGCATGAACATTCCACCAGTTGCAGACTTCTTCGTTGGCTTCCTTCAGGGTATCGAATACTACAACACGAAGAAAGGTACCGACGTCAAATTACTTGGTTGGAGCAATGAGACACTCGACGGCAACTTTGTTGGCGATTTCATGGACACCGAAGGCGCCCGCCGCTTCACCGAAAGCATGATGGATGAAGGCGCAGACATCATCCTCCCGCAGTCCGGTGTTGAAGCCCTTGCGGCAGCAGCAGCCATGAAACAGCGTGGCGGCGTGATGGCGATCGGTGCAGATGCTGACCAGTTCCTCGCAGATGAAGCCAGCGGGGAAGTATATCTGACCACCATCATGAAGAACCTGGGGCTTGCAATTGTCGAAGCTGCCCATCAGATAGCGGATACCGGCACATTTGAAAACGGACTTTATATTGCCGACCTGGCAAGTGGAGGTCTTGGCTTGGCTCCGTTCCATGATTATGATTCAGAAGTTTCTGATGAATTAAAAGCGGAACTTGCCGAAGTTGAGCAAATGATCATCGACGGTGAAATTGTTGTCGATAATTGGTTCTCCCTCTCATCCCAATAGAAAAGGGATCGGACTGAACTAAGCGACTGAATATAAGCCCTCTCCGAATCCCAACAAAACTCGGTGAGGGCTTATTGCATTCTTGTAAGGAATCATTATGTCTGTAAAATTGGAAGTATTCAACATCCACAAATCATTTGGTCCTGTTCACGCGAACAAGGACATCTCTCTAAAATTCGAGAAAGGGAAGATCCACACTATTCTTGGTGAAAATGGCGCTGGAAAATCTACCCTGATGAACATTCTTTATGGTCTTGTCAAGCCTGATCAGGGAGAGATTCACCTCAATGGATCGCCACTTGTAATCAGCAATCCGCGCGTCGCTATCCAATACGGTATCGGCATGGTACACCAACACTTCATGCTCGCGGCTGAGTTATCCGTTCTGGAAAATATCATCGCCGGCTTGGAACCCACCAAACTGCACGTTATCACCGATTACCGCCAGGCAAGAGAGAGGATACTGAATATCTCCAATCAGTTTGGATTGGAAGTGAACCCGGATGCAATCATCAAAGACTTGCCAGTTGGTGTACAGCAGCGCGTTGAGATACTTAAGCTGCTCTACCGCAGCGCAGAGATCCTTATCATGGATGAACCAACCGCTGTCCTCACACCCCAGGAGATCACCAATCTCTTCAAAGTGCTGAAATCCCTGGCAGCGAAAGGCCATACGATTATCTTTATCACCCACAAACTAAAAGAGGTACTTAAGATTGCCGATCATATTACCGTCCTGCGTAATGGCGAACTGGTCGTAACAGCCAAACCGGCTGACGTAAACGAACAAAAATTAGCCTCCCTCATGGTCGGACGCGGAGTAATCCTGACCGCTAAAAAATCCAAACCGAAGATTGGTGATGTCATGCTCAGCATTCAGGACCTGCAAGTACTGGATGACCACCTGAACACCGCTGTTGACGGTATCACGCTTGACCTCCACTGCGGTGAGATTCTTGGCATCGCTGGCGTGCAGGGTAACGGCCAGACCGAGTTTGTCGAAGCGGTCACCGGATTGCGCCCCCCTGTTCTTGGAAAGGTAATCATCGATAGTGTAGACACAACCGATCTCTCGCGCCGCCAGATCATCGAGTTGGGTATTGGTCATATCCCGGAAGACCGTCAGCGTGATGGGCTTATCCTTTCTTCACCGATTACAACAAATCTTGTACTCTGCTCTTATTACAAACCACCTTTTACCAAAGGACTTGAACTGCAGGAGGATGTCATTATTGAAGAATCAAAACAGCGTGCAAGTGAATATGATGTACGTACACCAGATGTCCTCAACCCCACAGAATCGCTTTCTGGCGGTAACCAGCAAAAGGTTATCATTGCGCGGGAATTTTCTCGCAACCTCAAATTGTTAGTCGCGTCCCAGCCAACGCGCGGCCTCGATGTCGGCTCTATCGAATATGTCCATAAACAGATCATCAAGAAACGCGATGCAGGCACGGCAGTGCTGCTGGTATCAACAGAGCTTGATGAGATCATGTCAATGTCTGACCGCATCGCTGTCATCTGCCGTGGAAAGATCGTAGCCATCATTGACGGTATACACGCGTTCCGTGAGGAGATCGGGATGTTGATGGCTGGTGTGATCCCTGAAAATCTGAATAAAGATTTCCTGGTTGGTGAGGTAATTTGATGAGTGAGAATAATATGACAAATTCAAAAATGAATAAAAAGCTTTTATCCTTTTGGCGATCGATCCGGCTGCCCGTGCTGGCATTTATGGCAGCCTTTCTGGCCGGCGCGCTTCTGATTATCTTCACAGATCTCAATATTTATGCGCTCTTTAAAGAATCTGTTGCACAGTTGAACCCCGGGAAAACCATCTTTCTCATCCTCGGAATAGCCGCCATACCCGCTTCCATCTGGCTGAGTTCACCAAAACTGGCGAATTTTTTCTTTAAAAACAATAAGATCAGCGAGATGTGGTCTGTCATCACGCGCGCAGTAATCATCCTTTTTGGAATAATTTTCGCTGTAGTGCTGCTCAATCTGGCTGGATTTACACCTGTTCTGCGCGCTTCGCTTGATATCGCTTATACAGCATACTACTCTCTCTTTGAAGGGTCTGTTGGCAACTTCAATGATATTCGTGCAGCATTCATAAACGGCGACATCGAGCTAATTACTGAAGCGATCAATCCCTTATCCGAAAGCCTGGTAGCAGCCACACCTTATATTTTTGGCGCGCTTTCTGTTGCAATTGCCTTGCGATGTGGCATCTTCAACATCGGTACTGAAGGCCAAATATATATCGGTGCGCTTGCGGCCACCATCGTTGGTGTTTACTTGAAAGGTCTTCCCGCTTTTCTGCATATAACACTCTCAATGATTGCGGGTGCTCTGGCAGGCGCATTCTGGGCTGGAATCCCTGCTATTCTCAAAACACGTTTTGGATCCAATGAGGTAATCAACACCATTATGCTCAACTACATCGCGTTTAAATTTGTTGAATGGATGCTCCTTGGGCCCATTCACCGGCCAGACTCTCCAGAACCGTTCAGCTCTTATATCGAAGCGAGCGCAGAACTACCTCGTTTCCTTCCATACCCGAACCGCTTTCATTTTGGATTCTTCATCGCTATCGGTGTGGCTGTCTTCATGTTCTGGTTCCTATTTAAAACGCCTGCCGGATTGGAGATTCGCCTGGTCGGGCGAAATCCAAACGCGTCAAAGTACGCGGGCATTAACATCAAGAACAAATATATACTTGCCTTCCTCATCTCTGGTGCAATGGCTGGGCTGGCTGGAACAAACGAAATACTTGGTGTCAATCACTACCTGTCTGGAACCATTTCCCCCGGCTACGGATTCGATTCCATCTCACTTTCTATTCTCGGCAACAATCACCCGATTGGCGTCATATTCACATCCCTCATGTTTGGTTTCCTGCGCAACGGCAGCACGCGCATGCAGAACCTGGCCCGCGTGCCAATCGAGATCATTACCATCATACAGGCGCTCATTATCGGTTTCATCGCCGCGCCCACCATCATCCAAAAACTGTTTCACTTGAAAGATGAAGACCAAGAACGCATCATCGTCACTCGCGGATGGGGAAAATAATGGGAGATACAACCATGACAAAAAACATGAAAAAAACACAATCAACACAAGACCTGGTATTTATTGCAGAAAGAAAACGCTATCGCACAATCGGCGCTGTATTGCTGCTACTCGGTGTTCTATCAATAATTTTGTTTGCCCGCAGTATCAATCCAGAGCAAGTCAGTACCTTCGTTCTAAAATCTCCTGGTTTGGTGGAAACCGAGATACCTGATTTGGTTTTACCTACCCTTGCATCTATTCTCACCTTATCAGTGATCAATATCCTCTTTGGTATATTCCAATTGGTAAAGAGTTTCGGTAAACGTTCCAATATGGTGCTGGGTATCGCCATCCTGCTATGGGTATTCAGCTTTCTGCTCTGGGCAACCGCCGACAAGAGCACTAACCTGACTGGTATGCTGCGCCTGTCAGTCGTTCAGGCAATCCCGTTGATATTCGGCGCCCTTTCGGGCATCTTAAGCGAACGAGCAGGAGTTGTCAATATTGCGATCGAAGGTTTGATGCTGGTCGCCGCGTTGGTAGGTGTCATTGTATCCAGCGCAACAGACAACATTCATCTGGGCTTACTAGCCGCTCTTCTCGCCAGCGGACTGACAGCTTTTTTACACGCAGTCCTTTGCATCCGTTACAAGGTCGATCAGATCATCAGTGGGATGGTCATCAATATATTTGCTACCGGTATCACCAGCTTTGTGGGCATCAAATTCCTAGTAGAATTTCCTCACCTCAACTTATCTGGTCTGTATCCGAATTTTGCTATTCCGGGTCTTTCACAAATCCCTGTCCTGGGGCCGATCTTCTTCAATCAGAATATTTTCTTTTACCTGGCTTTTTTCATGCTGGTATTTCTGCAGTTTGTTCTCTTCAGAACACCTTGGGGCTTACGAACTCGAATGGTCGGTGAACACCCACGAGCGGCAGATACGCTCGGTATCAACGTCCATAAAAAACGGTATGTCGCCGTTATGCTGAGTGGTTTGATGGCCGGGCTTGGCGGTGCATACTTGACACTGGGCGCTGTGGGCAGGTTCAACCGCCTGATGACCGCCGGACGCGGTTATATCGGCCTGGCTGCCATGATCTTTGGTAACTGGAACCCGTTTGGTGCATTGGGCGCCAGTTTGATCTTTGGTTTCTCCAGCTCATTGGAAAGCAAAATATCCATTCTACAGGCTCCCATCCCGTCTCAGATCCTCGGTATGGCGCCTTATCTGGCAACTATCATCATTCTGGTCGGCGTGATCGGAAATGTGACCGCGCCTGCCGCGGATGGGCAACCTTACGACAGTGAAGGATAATTGATATGGTAAATCCAATCAAGATTGAATATGACGTCCCATGTAAACTGAGTGACGGTGTCACATTGAACGCGAACATTTTGCGGCCTGCAGAAGCCGGCACGTATCCGGTCGCGCTCACACGCACCCCATACGGCAAAGACTATATGACAGGATTCCCTTACCTCGATATCGTTCGGCTGGCAAAATGCGGCTACATCGTTGTTGTCCAGGATGTGCGAGGCAGGGGAAGCTCAGAAGGCGCGTGGGAGCTTTTCATCAACGAATCGCAGGATGGCTATGATGCGGTTGAATGGGCTGCTGGACTGAAAGGTTCAAACGGAAAAGTTGGTATGTGGGGCTTTTCCTATCTGGCCTACACCCAATGGGCGGCAGCGCTGATGAATCCGCCCAGCCTGAAAGCAATTGCCCCGACCTTCACACCGACAGATTTCACCAACGGCGTTTGTTGGCGTGGAGGTGCACTCGAACTGGGTTTGACAGTGCACCTGCTGATCAATTCCCTCGGCTTGGAAGATGTCTTTAAGAAATTCGCTGCTGATCCTGCAAAACTGGGCGCAGCCATCAACTCCTTTGTTGAAGAAGTGGACCGCATTCCCTTTGGCGGGTTGGATTCGCTTGACCTCACAAAACTGGACACTATCCAGAATACAGGTGTTGGTGTTGATTATGTCCAATTTCTATTGGACAACTATCTTGATGATAAATTCAGTACTTTTCCCTACAGCTTGAAAGAACGACTCGCTGAAGTGAGTATCCCCTCGCTCAATATCGCCGGCTGGAACGATATCTTTCTGCAAGATACGATTGACAGCTTCACCTCCCAGCACGAGGGTGGTCATAAAACGAAACTACTCGTCGGCCCCTGGGCGCACCTAAACTTTTCCAGCACCATTGGCGAGGTGGATTATGGTATGGCCGGGTCAATGACCTTCATCAATAAAGAGTACGACCATGTAGCGCTCATCCAGAAATGGTTTGACTGCTGGCTCAAAGGTAAAGAAAATGGATTTGATCTTGAGCCGCCCGTAAAGGTATTCATTGGGGGGGAGAACACCTGGATCACCGATACACAATGGCCGCTTAAAGGAACTACATTAACGCCATACTATTTACAGCCGGATGGTGGCCTTTCACCAGAGAAACCCGCTGATGAAGTAAGCACAGATTTCTATCAATACGACCCGCTTAATCCTGTTCCCACACACGGGGGCGCAGTTTTAATGCACCCATATTTCATCCCCGGCCCCCGTGAACAACAATTGGTTAACATACGCGAAGACATGCTTATCTATACAACAGATCAATTAGCAGAGAACCTGCGAGTTGTCGGACCGGTAGAGGTCAAGCTGTGGGCATCCACCTCGGCCGTTGATACCGACTTTGTTGCCACGCTTATGGATGTCCATCCAGACGGGAAAGTACTCAACATCACCGACGGCATCATCCGCGCCAAATATCGCAACGGAAGCAAACCAAAACTCCTCCAGCCTAGAGAGATCTACGAAGTTACGATTGACCTGTGGTCAGTTGGGCATACCTTCTTGAAGGGGCATAAGCTCAGCCTGCGCATCACCAGCTCTAATTTTCCTCGCTGGGACCGTAATCTGAACAATAATGGCACTTCAAAGGACTCGGTTATCGCCACTCAAACCGTCTATCTGGATGCGCAGCATCCATCGCGCATCATCGTGCCAGTTATTCCCGCAGATTAGTACATCTTGAGATATACACAAAAAAGCGCTGGATGAATCCAGCGCTAATTCAATTAATAATACGTCGTACGCAGAACCGGTTGGAACATCTCTTTTCTTTTAGCGCATATCCCGTCAACCGCGCACTCCGCACAAACCGGATCGGTCATCTCCGGGCAGTGACTGCGTGTGTAATTGAAGAAAAACCAATCTACCGCGCCAATCGGTTTTCCTGAAAATGCTTCCACCTGCTCCTGGATATGATATGCCGCATAACGCACCACCCACTCCTCATCCGCTGTCAATAATTCCCGCTTTGCCAGTTTCGTGCAAAGTCCGTCATCCAGCACATTTACAAGCCCCTGCCGCAGGATAGCACGCATGCAGTGATAATCCACAACTGGTGATACAGCCTCATCCCTGTCGAATTTTAGAAAAGATTCTGGACGCTGGCTCACGCTCAGCGCCAGCAGGTTTGATTTCTTCCGGATCGGGTCTTCCTTGTATCCGCCAATATGGTCAAGCATCTTCACAAATGTGTCCAGCGGTTTTTTTGTCATTTGCGCTTTCGTGATAAAAGCTGCTGGATCCAAGCCTAATGCAAGCATATCCCGTCCGTATGCATTCGCCATCTTAACGTGCAGCTCCAGCGCCGGCATCGGATCAGTTCCATCATCCGCGCGAAATATTTCCCGCATCTCATCCATCGTTACCTGTGCCTGCCGTTCAGGGGTGAAATATTCAGGGTCTTTTTCGATCAAGCGATTATATGCTGCAAACATATACGCAGAACCCTTGCGCCTGACACCATCGATCTCAGCTATCATTGGCTCATGGTAGCGCCCATCTATATCTGTCCAGAAACCGAATTGCTGCAGGATAACAGCGAAGAAATAATCCAGAGCAGCAGGATGTCCGACTGGCGGTAGATAATCGCTTATAAAACCAAAGGGATCTGCATCAGGAAGATCTTTCACGATCGCGGAGATCTTGCGCACTTGCTCCGCATTGATCTCGATCCGCGGGTCCAGCGGGACAGTTGGAGGTGGATCACTTCGCATCAATGCCGTTGGGCCAATATCTTCAATCTTCTCTGCGGCAAGCATCATCGCCCGCATGCCCGCTTTTACCGGGTGCATGCCGAGCAGAATATTCGCCACCGTTGCTCCACAGAAGGTTTCGCCTGCGCCAGTTGGATCTTTCACCGTGATCTTTTTCCCTGGAATATGTGTGCGGTGATTTCCCTGAATGATCAGCGCACCCTTATCGGCAAGTGTGATAAACAGTGTATGCCCGGGGTTGAGTTTCGCGTTATCTAACGCACCATACAGGCATGTCGCCTCTTCTTCATTCATAAATGATACATCTGACCGTTCAAGTAGTTTTCTCGTAACATCGGCTTGTTCTGTGACATGCCGCCGCCAGGTGCCAATCGATATGAAACGCGCACCGCGTGCGTAGCAGACATCTAGAAAAGCCTTTTGCACATTCGCGTCGCCCATTGCGGTAATATGGATACCATCATATAAGGAAAGGTCCCCCGGTAGCAAAGAAGTATCAATCTTCCCTTCAATCTCAATGTTCATAATCACATAATCCGCGTTATTTCCTTCATGGGATATCTCAAAGCGCGGCATCTCGGCTGGGTTTATATCTGGTCCCAACCATTGCTCCAGCCGCTCATTGAAAGATGCATAAGGACTCTGCATTGGTTCAGGCTTCGGCCCGAAAAGAGATACATCAACCCCGCTGCGCTTTGCGGCCATGCTCATATACATCCCCGCCCCTCCGATGGTATGGTGAGTTTCTCCGCCAACATGAATGACATCCAACGACGGACTGCCAATTACCAGTAAATGTGCCATAATGTAAGGATCCTTTCAGTGATGGGTTTTAAGAAAGTATAAATCATAATATAAGATTGAACCAATCCATCAAGATGGAAGTGTTTTTCATCACAAACAGATAATCCTATAAATGAAATCTATCAGGCAGATTACCGCACACACCATTGGTCATATTGCAAATGAAACCCTCTCAAAACAGAGCAAAGCGTCTATTTGCGGAGCAACTTCCAAGGGTATCTTCGCAATCAGCCCTTCCAGAGATATTCTCTTCTTCACCGATCAACCATATCGTGGCCCTCTGACTATCAACCTGCACGAAGGCCTTTCCAGCCTGCAATCCATTACCCAAAACTCCTCACTTTCTCTATCTTCAAAGCAGGTATTTTTCAACCAGGAACAGATTGAAATCCATATCCTCGCTAAGGCAAAAATCTGGTATCCGCCTAAATTATCTGCATCAACGGTTACGCAAAAGATGCTTTCTACAAGGAGCGATGAAATTGAACAGTGGATGAAATCTCACAGTATCAATAAAACATCTGCTCATTTCTCTAATTTGATTTCCATCCTGAGTAATGACTTCACTGTAATACGTCATACCCTGCGGGACATATTTTTATCTAAGTTAGTAGAGTCCG
>CAZBCD010000073.1:0-9779 GCA_964490205.1 uncultured Pelolinea sp.
TGGGGCATTTTTTTATTTCTGTATCTTTGATTGATTCTGTGACGTAGAATCCGGGAAAAAGATTATTCTGAACAACATGATCCATGAGGGCATTCCAATCAGACTTTTGGGATAACGCCTTTCCAATCACAACCTTACATAAGTCTTCGTTGAACTCCTCTAGCAGAGATGTGTCTAAAAGGAAATCCTGTATGTGTTGGGGTTGCTGATCCAATACTTGTTGGGCAAGATATTCGTATAAACCTATACCGGAAGCTCTGGCAACTTTGCGCGCTTCACCCATACCTTTCATTAAAGTTTGGGAGGTAAGCAAGAGCCCGGTTATCCAGCCCTCAGTATTAGCAGCTAAGTCTTTTGCCTGCTGTGAGGTTATGGGGTCATCAAATAGCTGATTGAATAATTTCAGGATCTCATCAGGCAGGAATGCTAATTCCTCAATTGATAAACCGCCAACTTGAGAACAGGCGACCATTAACGGGAGGTCGGGTAAAGTTAAAAGTTTTCTGGAAGTTATCACCACATGGCAATTCTCATCTGCGCGCTGCACAAAATCACTAAGGAATTGATTGATCTTTGGGCTTGATTGCAGGAGGTGGTAGTCGTCTAAGGCGATGATGAAGTGTTCAGTTATTTTTTCGAAAATATCATTGGTGATGGTTGTTATCAGGAAATCTAAATTAATCTGATCTGAAGGTGTAGTTTCTAATAGCTTAATTGCATCTGTTCCAAAATCAGGAAATTTCTGTCTAATTGAATAGATAAAATGGGATAAGAATCGGGTTAGGTCCTGATCAATTGGTTCGAGAGCCAGCCAGCAAACTGGCCAATCAAATTGGTGAGCGAAGTCAACGAGAAGAGTGGTTTTTCCATACCCGGCAGGCGCGGCGATAATGATAAGGCGGAAATCAAAAAGATCACTTAACAACTCCAAAAGACGCGGCCTGGTAAGGTAATCTTTCCGCCGCTGCGGGGTGATTATTTTGGTCTGGGTGATGATCAGATTTTCAGCCATCCACCTTTTATTTTATCAGCAAGCGATCAGATGCATCATTGGATGAATCGCCAGTTTATTGTTTTGAGTGGAAAACAGCGATGGGGTTAATTATGATAGAATTTTGGCGGTTTATGAAAATCATCCATATTGTAGGCGCAAGGCCACAATTCATTAAAGCTGCAATGGTTTCCAGAGCATGGAATTCATTTGATGGCGAGTATTTACTGCATACTGGCCAGCATTATAGCGTTAAGATGTCACGGTTATTTTTCGATGAATTGAATTTACGAAAACCGGATGTAAATTTAGAAGTTGGCAGTGGAAGCCACGCGGAACAAACAAGTAAAATGCTGATGGGGATTGATCAATATCTTGAAGATATCCAACCTGATCACGTGATAATTTATGGAGATACAAATTCAACCTTGGCAGGTGCGTTAGCGGTAAGTAAAAGGGAAATCCCTTTCTCTCACGTGGAAGCGGGGTTGCGGTCTTATAACCGCAGTATGCCAGAAGAAATCAATCGCATCGTAAGCGATCATTTATCCAATCTGCTTTTTTGCCCAACGGAACAAGCAGTAAGAAACCTTTCAACTGAAGGGGTTAAAGAAAATGTGCATCTCGTTGGGGATGTGATGGCAGACGCGTTGTTTTCTTTCAAAAAAATAGCGAACAATCAGTCCAGAATTTTAGAACTACTAAATCTTCAACCGAAAAAATATGTTTTAGCAACTGCGCACAGAGGGGAAAATGTAGATGATAAGAAGAATTTATCACAGATCATAGATGGATTGCGAGGAATTGACCAAGTCATTATTCTCCCTCTTCACCCGCGAACAAAAAAGATGGTAGATATTTTTAATCTTTCCTTTCCAGAGAATGTCCGAGTAGTTGACCCGGTTGGATATCTTGATATGCTTGTCTTGGAAGAAAACGCAGAATGTATTCTGACTGATTCTGGAGGCATACAGAAAGAAGCATATCTGCTTGGAGTACGGTGCATCACTATGCGTGAAGAAACGGAATGGGTGGAGACTGTGGATGCCGGATGGAACTTCCTGGCTGGGGCGAACCATGAGAAGATTAAGAACAGTTTTTATGACTTTTATCCAGGGGAAAATAGGCCGCAAATCTATGGAAGCGGCGATGCTGCTGATAAAATAGTGCAGGTAATAAAATCATTCTGATTAGGAGGTCAACGTTGGCACCTTTAATTCATGCAACCGCGGAAGTTGCTGAAAACGCGAAAATTGGAGAGGATACCAAGATATGGAATCACTGTCAGGTGCGCCCAAACGCAGTGATCGGCGAAAATTGTAATATTGGTAAGGGTGTGTATATTGATGCTGGTGTTCATGTTGGGGATAACGTAAAGATTCAAAATTATGTTTCTGTATATCATGGAGTTACTCTTGAAGATGGTGTTTTTATTGGTCCGCACGCTTGCTTCACGAATGATATGCGGCCGCGCGCGATCAATGCTGATGGCTCGCCAAAATCTGCTGATGATTGGGTATTGAGTAAAACGCTGGTTAGGAAAGGAGCGGCCATTGGCGCGAATGCGACCATTCGATGCGGGATTACGGTGGGTGAATGGGCGATGGTCGGGTCTGGCAGTGTGGTAACCCGTGATGTACCAAATTATGGATTAGTATTTGGCAATCCCGCCCGCCTGCATGGATTTGTCTGCCCATGCGGGGAGAAGCTGGAAAAATCAGGAGAACAAGAAGATATTGTCATGGCAAAGTGTTCTGCGTGCGGTTATTCGGTAAACATAAAAAAAGAAATCTGGAGTGATGCAAAATGATATCAATAGCTAAACCAATTATGGGTGAGGATGAAAAGAAAGCAGTTCTAGAAGTTCTAGATTCAGGCATCATAGCGCAAGGTCCCCGCGTAAAGGAATTCGAAAATGGATTTGCGGAAATGTGCGGTGTCAAACATGCCATCGCTACTACATCTGGGACAACGGCGCTTCATATGGCGTTGTTGGCTTATGGTATCGGGCTGGGAGATGAAGTGATCACTTCTCCATTTACATTCATCGCATCCGCGAATTCCATATTATTTGTCGGGGCGAAACCAGTTTTTGTGGATATTGATCCAAAAACCTTTAACATGGATGTGTCTCAGATCGAAGCGGTAATCACACCAAAAACGAAAGCTATTCTCCCAGTGCATTTATACGGTTTATGCTGTGATATGGATGAAATCATGTCAATCGCAAAAAAACATCATCTTGTAGTAATTGAAGATGCCTGCCAGGCTCACGGCTCTGAATTTAAAGGAAAAAGAGCAGGGTCTTTCGGAACCGGCACATTCTCCTTATATCCGACCAAGAATATTACCAGTGCGGAAGGGGGGATGATCACAACGAATGATGATGTTGTGATGGAAAAATGCCGGGTGATCCGAAATCATGGTATGCGCCGTCGTTATTACCACGATGAATTGGGATACAACTTCCGAATGACGGATGTGCATGCTGCAATTGGAAATGCACAGCTTGCTAAACTAAATATGTTTAACAATAAGCGGAAAGAAAATGCGGCTTATTATGATAAGCACTTAAAAGGTGTCACAATCCCATATATAACGGATGGATATACTCCTGTGTACCATCAATATACAATTCGAATACCTGAAGGAAAACGGGATGAGTTGAGGGCTTTTCTGAAAGAAAAAGATATTGGTTCTGAAATCTATTATCCAGTTCCGATCCATAAACAGGGTTTTTATATGGAAATGTTCGGTGATGATAAAGTGTATCCAGAAGCAGATTTTGCTGCAACTGAAGTACTTTCAATCCCGGTTCACCCCTCATTATCCAAAGAAGACCTTGAGAGAGTGGCATCATCGATCAATGAATTCTTGGCAAAAGGATAGAAAATGAAAGTAGCTGTAATTGGAGTTGGATCAATGGGGTATAACCATCTTCGTGTATATTCCGAGATGGGAGACGTAGAATTAGTTGGTGCTTCTGATCTAAGCCGTGAACGCCTGCAATTGATCGAGGACCGCTTTTCTGTTAATACGTATATGAGTTATCAGGATCTCTTTGAAAAAGAAGAGCCGGAAGCTGTCTCAATCACGGTACCCACCGCCGAGCATGAAAAAGTTGCTGCCTATGCGCTTGAGAAAGGGGCTCATGTTCTAGTTGAGAAACCGATCGCTGCAACTGTTGAAGAAGGCAAGCGTTTAATCGCTCTGGCAGATAAATTGGATCGCCAGCTAATGGTTGGGCATATCATTCGATTTAACCCAGCCATGCAGTCATTGAAAACCCGTTTAGAAAATGGCGACCTGGGAAAGATTTTCCAGGTATTTTGCCGGCGGGCAGGCCCTTTTCCTGCGCGTATTCGGGATGTGGGCGTTGTTGTTGACCTGGCACCACATGATGTTGATATTATGCGGTTTCTAACCGGAATGAATCCAATTCGTGTTTTTGCTGAAACGGAACAGCAAATCCACACGGATCATGAAGATTTATTATTTGGCTTATTGCGATTTCCAGAAGGAATCACTGGCGCGTTAGAGATCAATTGGCTGACGCCCACAAAAATGCGCGAAACGCTTGTGTTAGGTGAAAAGGGATTGTTCCGTGTAGATGATCTGATGCAGGATCTTTTCTTCTATGAGAATACTCAGGCAGTAGGTGAGTTATGGTCGCCATTCAGGGCTATCCGGGGTGTGAGTGAAGGCAGCATGACGAGATTCCCTATCAAACGACAGGAACCATTGAAAGCTGAATTAGCAGCGTTCATTGATGCAATTCGAGAGGGGCATAAGGTACCGGTTACTGGCCAGGACGGTTTGGAAGCGCTGCGGCTTTCGCTGGCATTGGTCGAGTCTGGGAAAACGCACCAGGTCGTTGAGGTATAGACATGCCTTTATCCGACCTTCGCAAAAAGATTGAAAACCGATCTGCAAAATTAGCTGTAATTGGGCTTGGCTATGTTGGCCTGCCTGTAGCCGCTCTTTTTGCTAAAAAAGGTTTTCAGGTTGTGGGTGTGGACATCAAGCAGGATCGGGTTGATCTGATCAATTCAGGTATTTCCCCAATTGAAGGAAAAGAACCCGGGCTTGCTGAACTCATCAGCGAAGTTGTCGAAAGCGGTGCTTTCCATGCGACCACAAATTATAAAGAATTGAGTGCTGCGGATGTTGTTTTGATTGATGTTGAAACTCCTGTCAACGCAGACCATATCCCTGAATACCAGGCACTGCGTTCTGCTGTGAAGTCTTTATCGTCTATGTTGAAGAATGGAGCTCTGGTTGTCGTGGAATCTACGGTGATGCCGGGAACAGTCAGAAACGTAATCTTGCCGATCATCGAGGGTGAGACCGGTATGGCATGCAATAAAGATTTCTATTTGGGCAACTGCCCTGAACGAGTGATGCCAGGAAAATTGCTTCACAATCTTAGAAAGATGAGCCGTGTTGCGGGCGGAGGAACACAGGAAACAGCCGTGTTGATGGCAGACCTATACAGCAATATAGTAGAAGCAGAAGTGGATACATCGGATTGGATCACTGCGGAGATCGTTAAAACTGCGGAAAATACTTACCGTGATGTCCAGATCGCATTTGCCAATGAAGTGGCATTGATCTGCGAAGCATTGGGAGCGGACGTTTGGCGTGTGCGGGAATTGGTGCGGAAATCTCCTGGTAGAGAGATGCTTCTTCCGGGAGCTGGGGTTGGTGGTCACTGCATTCCGAAAGATCCCTGGTTGCTTGCTAGTAGTGTGCGGGAGAGTGATACCTTGGTGCGATTAATACCGACAGCTCGTGAGATCAATTCCGGAATGCCGGACCATATATTCAATTTACTTAAGAATCGGATGGAAGATTTTAATAAGAAGCGTATTTTGATCCTGGGTTACGCATATTTGAGCGAGTCAGATGATGCCCGTAACTCCCCAAGCGAAGAGTTAGTTAAGCTAATCAAAAATACTAGCGCGAACATCGTCATCCACGATCCTTTCATAAAGGAATATTCGGGTGATATGATTGAGAAAGCTGAGAAATGTGATGCGGTTGTCCTCATGACAGCCCATTCGGAGTATGAGTCTATTGATCTGAAGCGTTTGAAACGAGTTATGCGAACGCCGTTTATTATTGATGGCCGCAATATTCTGGACAGGAAGCATGTAACTAATGCGGGTTTTGAACTTGTCCGACTGGGAGATACGAGCCGAGGGGAAAAATAAATGATCTGGATCATGCTGCCCGCCTACAATGAGCAAACCGACCTGCCGAAACTGCTAGAAAAACTTGAAAAAGCTCTAGTAAATAACAACTACTGCCTGGTAGTAGTGAACGATGGCAGCACGGACCGAACTGATGAGATACTCAACGCGTACAAAGACCGATTAAACCTCGATGTGGTTTTGCATCCGATTAATCGGGGGCTTGGGGAAACCGAACGGGATGGCTTTGAGTATATTGCCTGGAGAGCAGATCGGGATGATGTGATTGTGCGCATTGAAGGGGATGACACGCATGAACCCAAATATATCTTTGATCTGATCGATAAATTAAACGAGGGATATGATGTAGTCAACACGTCCCGCTTCCAACCCGGCGGTGGGCAATTAGGTGTAAGCCCATACCATGCATTCATCAGTAAATCCGCTAATATTTTTATGCGTATCCTGCTGGGCATACGTGGAGTTAGCGATTATTCTTGTGGTTACCGCGCTTATCGAGCGGCAGTCATTCAAGATGCGCTGGCCATTTACGGAAACAATATGATCCAGCTGCGCGGATTGGGATTCACTTCAACCCTGGAGATCATCGTTAAGCTAAATGTTATGGGTTGCGATTTTGCAGAAGTACCCTTTGTACTTCGATATGACCAGAAAAAGGGCGGGAGTAAAATGGTTGGCAGTATAACCATGCTGGGGTATTTCATCATGGCACTTTTATACTGGTGGCCTTTAGGTGGGTGGCGCGGGCGGTTCAAGGGATTAGATAAGTTATACCAACAAGATCCAACCCAAGCTGTAAAGCAGTATAAATTGGATGGATCAAAAAAGAAAGATATGTCTTCTAATTTGAATCTCTAGATGATCAAAATCAAAGTCGTTTCCTGCCTTGTCCTCAGGAATGGTTAATTCTCATCACAGTTATACAAAAAAACCGCTTTCGGCGGTTTTTTTGTAAACTTGAATTCAAATAGTATGGAAATGTGTAAAAAAAGGCGTTTTTTGAACGCTGCTTGACTAATAAACTTCCACATGGTATTATTGCGTCTCACATTGATGCGGGGTAGAGCAGCGGTAGCTCGTCGGGCTCATAACCCGGAGGTCCTTGGTTCGAATCCAAGCCCCGCTACTATAGACCGCCAGGCCCATGATAATTAGGTGGCCCGGCGGTTTTTGGTTCTCAAAACCTGGAAAACAGGAGGTTCTATTATGAATCGAAGACCGCCAGGTCTGAAAACCGTAAAAGCCATACAAGGTTTTCTTCAGTTTAAATCTGTTGAAGGACTTAGCCCGCGTACAATTGACGGCTATCGTCATGATCTAAAGCAATGGATTGAATATCAGGGGGATATGATCGTGGATGAAGTAACATCGCAAATGCTTCGGGGATATTTAAGCTATATGCTGACTGATTATACACCCCGACGTATTACTGGTAACAATGATATTAAGTTATCACCCAAAACAGTGCGGAATATTTGGGTAACACTTTCATCATTCTTTCATTGGGCGAGTGATGAGTTTAATATATCTAACCCTATGAAACGAGTTCCTGCCCCAAGATTTACAACACCCCCAATTGAACCGCTTTCCAAGGATGAAATAGAGAGAATACTTAAAGTTTGTGATCATACAAAGGAAGCAAATACAGATAAACGGCGAAAATTCACAATGCGACGAGCAACATCTTATCGAGATCGTGCAATCATATTAACCCTACTGGATAGTGGGGTTCGTGCAACTGAATTATGTTCATTTAGGATTGGCGATTTTGAAATGAAAACAGGAAAACTGGTGATTAAACCAGGAGAAAGAGGGGGAGCTAAAGGTCGTAAAGGAAGAATTGTCTACCTTGGAAAATCCGGACGAAAAGCGATTTGGAGATATCTTGCCAGTAGAGATGATGATGAGAACCCTGATTCGTATCTATTTTTGACAATTCACCAACGCCCTATGAATCGTGATTCCCTGAGACAAGTTATACATTCTCTTGGTGAGAAAGCAGGAGTAAAAAAAGTTTATCCACATCGGTTTCGTCACACCTTCTCAATTTCATATTTACGTGCGGGTGGAGATCTTTTCACTCTCCAAGCTCTATTGGGTCATTCAACGTTGGAAATGGTGCAAACTTATGCTCGTGTTGCGGAGATTGATATTCAACAAGCACATCGGCGTGCGAGCCCTGCAGACAACTGGAAATTATAGGAATTAATTTACAGAGAGTTTCTTTACCGCAACTGAAATCGTACGTAGCAGATCTTCCTTATTAAGGTTATTTAAGAATGAGGATAATTGATCACTAGGTTGGTCCAGAAGTTTTTCCGTAAGTTTCGAGATTAAATTTTTTCTTTCACGAAGCCCAATTCCAGCATAAATCTCATCGGTAGTTCTGATACTATCATGCATTAAGTTTCGCGAGAGAGCTTGATATTCAGCCATGGTATTACAGCGCTCAACACCATAAACCGCATGACCATGGCGAAATTTATGCGGAGATTTATATTCTAAATTTACTCTTTGATAAAGAAGGCGAAATCGTTTTGATAAGGTTTGCCTCCGATTTCCTCCGGGGATATTGAATGACAATTTCATCTCACCCCAGTTGCTTTGAATTGGAGGGTACCACAAGAAAGTAAGCCATTGTTCTTCAGGCACCTGAAATCGTAAAAAATGATCCCACTCGGTTACTATTTTTAGTAGTTCTGGAATCATGAATAGTATAGTAGTTTCTTTTTTATTGTTTTTTGTACGAACCTGAAATTCTATTGGCCATTGGTACACTTCCATTTTATGGAGGTTTATTGCTGCTAATGGAAGAGATGTGAAGGCACCACCTCGCATTCCAGACAAAAACAATAAACATGCGGCAGCTCTATCACACATGAATGCAAGGTTATCCCAATCCGTTGGTAGAGATGCGATTTGTAAAATTTCGTCAATTGTTACAAATTTGTGGATAGTATTGTAAGCAATAACTTTTGGGGGAATCAAATCATTGATCCAATAACTAGGTAGACATGAAAATCCTTTTTCGTGATATTCCTTTGCCCAACGAAAGAACATACGGCTGGCGAGAATGATTTTCTTTTGTGTTTGAAGCTCAAGTGATTTATTTCTAATATTCCCACGAGTATATGATATTTGATCAACATATGAGGTAAATGACTGTTTAATCGTATGAGCACGATTCAGTGGGGTATTACTTGCCCAGATTAGTAAATTTCGCAGGTTTGATTTATATTTTTTAATGGTATCTTCTTTTAGCTTTTTAATGTCAAAAAGATATTTTAGGAATTCTCTTACTAATAGATAATTACGACGGTTGATTAATTTATCCAATTCTATCTCCGCGATTAATAGTAATCCCACAATTGGGACAAGTTTCTCTATAATGGATTAATTTACCTATTATTGGTATATTTTTTTTATTTTTTATCTCAACAACTTTTTTACATCTTAAACAGTATGCTTGCGATTTAGATAACCTGCATGATCTACGAGTAGGTTTAAAGGTTAAAACCCAACGGGAAAATTCCCTTCCATTTATCCAAATATGGCGCCGCGAATCACGTGAGTGC
>CAZBCD010000074.1:0-9777 GCA_964490205.1 uncultured Pelolinea sp.
CTCTCCTGTGGTATTCTTAAATAATCACGGTTGCACTTGAGACTTGAATCCAGCACTTCATAAACATTTTGACGGAGGTTTAGATGGAATGGCACATTAAATGCGACTCAAAAGAGATTGCCCGCTACGTGTTCACTCCTGGCGACCAGGCGCGCGCGGAAAAGATCGCCAAGAATTTTGATTCCTACCATCTTGTCACTCAAAGTCGCGGCTATATAGTATATTCCGGGGAATACAAGAGGATTCCGATGACTGTTTGCGGCATGGGTATGGGGGGGCCAACCCTCGCTATTGGCATGGAAGAATTTGCGCATATGGGCACGGACACTTTCATCCGCGTTGGTTCCTGCGGGGTCTTCCAAAAAGGTCAAAAATCTGGAGATGTCATCATTGCTACTGGGACTGTGCGTGAAGGCGGCACCGGGAATGCATACCTCCCCCCGGTTTTCCCCGCTGTGCCTACATTTTCCGTCCTGCGCGCCCTCGTAGAAGCCGCTGAAGAATTAGATATTCCTACAACAGTCGGTATCGGTATCGCTGGCGACTCGTTTTATGGTCCGCGAGACCCCGCAAAGCGCGAATTGATGGTTAAAGCAGGGCTTGTTTCTGCTGAAATGGAAAGTGACACCCTCTTCATCGTGGGAGCATATAATGGCTGGCGCACTGGTTCCATCCTTGCCTCTGATGGAGAACCAGGTGTGATCAAACCAGAAGACAAAGAAAAAGATTTCCGGCAGGGCGAACAGAACTCGATCAAGATCGCTATTCATGCTGCCTGGAAGATAGCGCAAAACGATTAATAACAGGATAAATATCTAAAAACAAGACCACACAAAATGTAGTCTTGTTTTTATTTCAAATTTTCTTCTCCAGTTAATTGCCCAGATAATTTTTTTCCATTTCCTTTATAAAATTTTTGCGTTGCTGCGAAAATAAGCAGCAGCGCGATCAATGCCCCACCCAGTTCACGTGGGATTCCCGATCGGATCTGCAGCCCAACGATTGCCCCAGACCGCAAGCCTCCTAACAGAAGCGAAAATAGTAACACACCGGCTGGGTGCAGGTATCCTGCAAAAGCCACGATCAACCCGTCAAAATCATTCACCGCTGAAAACGTAGACACAAATCGGTAATGAACGCCAAGCACTTCCATCGCTCCTGCCAGCCCTGCCAATGCACCGCTCAGCATCATTGCCATCAAGATTGGTTTGTGCTTGGTAATTCCGCCATACACAGCAAAACGAGGTGCCTGTGCTATATTGCGTATCTCTAACCCTTTGCCAGTTTTCCATAAAACCACATATACCATTAGGGTAGCAGCTAATCCAAGAAATATACCTGCTGTAACCTTTGTGCCTTCCACTAATGGGATTAACCTGGCAGATTCTTGAATGCGCGGTAGGCGCACCTGGCCAACAAGAAAGCCTGCGATCGGATTCAGCAGTAGCGTGGAGATAATCTCATTTACACCCACATACTCACGCAGCACTGCGGGTACAAGTCCCCACAGTGCCCCGAACAATGCGGCGGCTAAGATCGCTACCGAAGGATGCAGGGGGTGATTTATCTGCAGGTGCGCGCCAACCCATGTGGCTGCGGCGGCACCAAAAAGCATCTGTCCTGCCTGGCCAATTGAAAAGAAACCTGCCCGCAGTGCGATCACGGCCGATAATCCCGAAAAGATGAGTGGTGTGGCAAACTGCAGCGTAGTCAGAAGCGCGCACCGCCCTCCGCCGTCCACGCACGAAAAGCCAGCGTTGAAAAGGTTGATATACGTTTGGATAGGTTCTTCGCCAGCCGCACAGATCAGCAGTGATCCGGCAGCTAGGCTGGCAGCAATCGGAATGAATAGTCCAGCACCCTTCTTGATATATCGCTGTAATCGCTTCGACATTGAAAGATGATATTACTTTCTTGGTTATCCCTTTAGACCTTCCGGGTGATGCGGTGAAGGTGATTAGGTTTTGTCTCCATAAATCCGGTTCCTAAGATAGCCGAGACATGCCGCAGAGCTTTTTCCTGTTCAGCCGCCTCAAGATCAGCTCTCCGGATCAGGTACCCAGTAACACGCACAAATTCAGAGTTCGCGCTTCCAATCGAAAGATTTCGGATGCCTTCTCTAAAAGCTCCTTTGATGATATCCAGCACCGCCGCAGGGTTCCGGGCAGCGGTCTGGTCGAATTCAAGGATCGTGCTCACCCCACCAATTAGCCATTCATGGTTGGGCGCTTCAGATTTTAAATGCGCATATAGTTCAGGTTCCTCTCCCGAAGGAAGCCGCGTAGCTGGTGTAACTCCCACATCTTCACTGATCCCCACTTGCGCATGATAGCAAGCATGTCCGGCCGTTCCTTCGTAAATTTCTAACGGAATATCCTCAAGCAAATAGTGGATTCGGTCTGTGATTGCTTTCGCTAATTGATTTGCTTCTTCATTGTGGCCATAACGTTTTTCAGGTGCTCCGCTTTTATCCATAATATGGTTAACACCTTCTGCTAGACCAAAGATGCCTGCGTATGACGAGAATTTTTCTTTATACAAAAATCCCTCATCCACCCAGAAGTTATCTTTAAACCATTCAATATCCTCAATGATAAACCGAGAGCGGCTTTCAATCGCCTCCAGCCAGTATTTCGTGACGTAAGGAAAAACTCTATCAAGCAAATCCTCCCTACTCCCGTTGGATAACACTGCTGCTTCTTTTAAATTAAGGCGCACTAGCGTATAAATGCCGCCAGCCAGCCGCATCCCGTTGTAGCAGCTCGCGATCACATAATCTGCTCCCCAATCCTTCTCCATCATCTTGTGGTTTAAGAAGTAAGGTTTTGTGTTTTCCAGCGCCCCTGATACTGCTTTCAGAGCAAACGCGTCTGGTGTGATTTCCAGGTCATATCGAAGTGTGAGATTCGTGATTGTTTTCAATTCCCTGTCAACATCCAGCAGTAAGTTGCCGGTCTTTGTTTCTGCAGGACCGATATTCGCATGCACAAACGCACTCGGGTTAAGGCGGTCCACCAACTGCCAGAAGGACCTCAATATCATATGAGCGGTTTCCACAGGTACGCTTTCAATGAACGGTTCCAACAATTCATCGATCCTGCCAATGAAAACAGGCTGCCCTCCGCTGGGTGTATATTTGTATGCGGTTAAAAGGGAAGTAGTTGCCTCAAAAAGGTTTTGTACCGGCTTGAGGTCTAGAAATTTACTGCCCTTATTCAGCAGTTTTCCATAATCTGGTGCTACATAGCGCGGATGGAACGGAGCTGCCCCTTCCCCTAGCAAGCAGACCACGCCTGATTCGATTAAGCGAGCAGCTTCAGCGGATAATCCAGGGTATGCTAATGCGTTTACAGCTGTTGCAGCTAGCGCATCATGTTTTTGCTCATAAATCAGGTCATGGGCTTTTAGAATACACAGAATGGATTCTTTATAATTTTGCAGCTTGTCTGCTTTCAACCCATCCTGTAGATCCTCAAATTCCTGAAAAGGGGCTGGTAGGTCAGTCATTGTTTTCTCCTATTCTGTGCTCTTTATCCCATCAAAGCGAAACATCTACATTTACAACTCCATGGGCTCTCGCAATTGATGATAAGCTGTTCATGGTTTTATCCGTTGGGGATAGCCATTTCCTCGCTTCCCCGATGGTACCATGTGGACGGAATTTAACTAATTGTAGCCGTATCATCGGGTTTAAACCAGCGAGGAAAGTGGCGGTTGCCTCCATATTTTCCGCGCCATCTGTATAGTTCGCCACAATCACTTGCTGGACAGCGTGTAATTTTCCAGTCTCCGCAAAAAAGCGAATTGCATCTTTCACAGGTTGAACAGGGGATCCAGTCAATGCTAAGTGCAGATCGTTATCAAATACTTTTAGATCCACCTGTACCAAATCTAAATCAGATAGCAATGGTTTAATGCTTTCGATTTCAACAGAACCATTCGTCTCCATCAGCGTTGTCAACTCGGATTGCGAATGGATGAACTTGAAAAACTCTTGAAGGAATGACACCTGCAGGGAAGGCTCGCCACCGGAAACACTGATACCCGAGATAAACTGTTGTGAGGGTTTTATCACCCGCCACACCTCTTCAGCAGTCATTGGTTTGACTTTTGGTGAACTGAAATGCGGGCAGACAGCTATGCAGGTATCACAATCTACGCACCGCTCCTCAATCCACCGCACTTCAACATCACCCTGAACCAGTGCTTTTTCCGGGCAGTGTTCCACGCATATGCCGCAGTGAATGCACTCGTTAATGGTGTATGGATTATGGCAGTACAGGCAGTGGAAATTACACCCCTGCAAAAAGACAACAGCCCTGTTTCCCGGCCCGTCCACGAAGCTAGATTGTATGATCTTATTGATCTTTCCGAAAGTCATGGGTTCCCTTAATAGATTTCAGGCGCTTTCTACTTTTAAACCATTTGATAAATGGATGATTTCTTTTAAGTCGGGAAGTGTGGTGGCAGCTCCAAGATGGTTCACCTTCAGTGACCCCGCTGCCGTACCCAAACAAACGCTTTCTTGAAGTGTCTTTCCATGGGTTAATCCATACAGCAACCCGGCTCGAAAAGCATCACCGGCTCCGGTCGCGTCCTTAGCCTTAACTGCTGGCGGTTTCACATAGAATGCTTTTCCTTCATTATCAATAGTATGAACCATCTCTCCACCATCCGTGGTAATAACAATCCCCCTGCTGACCGCTTGTAGAGCGTGAGCGTGTTGACGGACATCAATACCTGGAAACAGGTCGCGTATGTAGCTGCCGGAATTAGTAGATATGCTCGTGTAAGGCAGCACCGCGTGGTCCGTCCAAACCACATCGCCGATGGCAGTATCCAGCCCCGCCGCATATGCGGTTTTCGCGGCATTCACCCTCTCCTGCCCTCCATACAGATCTAATGCGATATATTGGGCACCTTTCAATTGGCTCAGGTCAAAAGGTACCTTGGGCGTTTCTGGATAATAAAAGATCAAGAATGACCGCTCCCCATCCGGTGTCACGATCGCCCGTGTGAATGGAGTTGGGGTGTCTGCTTGCACCTGAATCAGATGCAGATCAATGTTTAGATGCTCCTTCAGGCTGCTGATCAGCAGATCGCCATATTGATCATTCCCGATCACATTACCAGATAGCCCCACTCGCACACCCATGTGGGCCAGCCAGATACTGGTGTTTGCAGCGGCTCCGCCAACATGGTAGCTTTCTGATTTCGGAAAAACCGCCATCTCCGGTGTGGGTAATTGGTCAACTTCAATGATGTTATCAACCCCGATTTCACCATAGCAGAATATGGATAGTTTTTTTATATCTCCTCAATTCTCACTGATCGATCAATGACCAAATCAGGTCTCTGCAGGATGATGCATCTACATCCACAGCGACTCTGATCTTCATTTTCTCATTTGATGATTGGACGATAGTTGTCGAGCCTTTCTTAGGGCCGTCTTTCAAATTGATTTTTACTAAGGGGGTCAGTATTGTATTGAAAAGAGATGGATCTATGATATACGCCGCCGCCACCGCATCATGTAATGAGCATCCGCCGCTTTCCCAACCAATTCTTTCCACACGATCGATCCACCTATCTGCTGAAGATTTCAACAGCTGCACGGCTGGATGGCTGCTCTTTAACGAATGAAACATCTCCCGTGTGAACAGCACTTTTCGAGTGACTTCCAGGCCAAAAATAACCAGCGGCCATCCAGCATTCAATACCACATTTGCTGCTTCTGGATCACACCGCAGGTTGAATTCCGGTGGAGATTCCCTATCTAAAAAAGACCCTCCCATCACCACAACTTCTTTAACCAGTCCTGTGATCTCCGGAGATTTAGTGAGAGCGTCTGCGATATTCGTCATTGGTCCGATTGACAGGACCGTTATCGGCGATGGGCTTTGTTTGACTGATCGGATCAAAGGGTCTTCGGATGTGTCATCTGATACTGTGGGTTCCCAGGGAAGCGTTTTACCATACTTCTGCTGCCATTCTGAGAACCAGCCCATTTCTTCCACCCAGGGTGCTTCGGCACCTTTACCTAATGGAATCTCCTTTCGCTCCATAAAAGTTACAAGTCGGTCCAGGTTAACCACGGCATCTGCTAACGGCACATTCCCAAACACACTCGTGATTCCCATGGGTTGAATTTTTTCACACCGAAGCAGCGCGATCAGCGCTGCGCCATCGTCAATCTCCGCGCCCGGAGTCCCTAAACCAATATCGGTATCTATATAGACAGGTTTTTTTTTCATATATTATTAAAAATCAGGGAAGTAATTGCAACTATCCCTGATAATCCACAGTGAAACACTCCTACTTCCAAAATCCGGTTTAAGGAAAGACTTACTCCTCAGTACGCAGTTTCGCGCGGAAGCGGCCGCGAGCCATTGATTCCCTAATCTTTTCTCTCAGCGCGATGAATATCAGTACAAATAAGGTTGCGAAATGAGGGATCAGTTCAATAAGATTTGGAGGCAGTTTGGTCACGTTCTGTACACGAACAGAGAAGGCTTCCGTTATACCGAAAAATAAGCTTGCCAGGAATGTGCTAATCGGATGATTAGAACCAAACAATGCCGCCGCGAGCGCTGTCCAGCCGCGCCCATTGCTCATATTGCGGGTAAATAATTTCAAATGTCCGATCGATAGGAATGCGCCACCCAGCGCAGCCAGCATACCCGAGATCGTTAAAGCAAGCGTTTGAATTAATCGCGCGTTGATCCCGACGGTTTCTGCGGCATCAATATTCTCTCCCACAGCGCGGATATGGCGTCCAAATTTCATTTTATACAGGACAATGAAAAGAACGATTGTGGCGATCCATGAAAAATACACTATGATGTTGTATCCGCTCAGAATGCCTCCAATCACAGGAATTTCTTTGATGAACGGCAGTTCAAAATCGGGAAGCCTCACGATGCTCGGATCAGACCAGGTACCTACATCCCCGAACATTACTCGCATCATATAAACAGTGAGTTCAAGGATAATCAAGTTAAATGCAATTGCCAGAATCACGAGATTAACTTCATAGCGGTGGTAAAGAAAAGCAAAGAACAAACCAAGAAAGCCGCCAGCTGCCATTGCGACCAGCAATCCGAGATATGAATTTCCCAGGTAAAATGCCGCGAGAATACCAACGAAAGCGCCCATCAGCATCTTGCTTTCCAGCGCCAGGTTCAGCACTCCCGCTTTATTGCATAATGCGCCTCCAAGTGCAGCAAGTGCTATGGGAGTTGCCAGACGAATACCACTGTTGATTAACTCGATTGTAAATACACTTAAGAATCCATTCATCTTAGCTGCTCTCTCCTTTCGCCCTGCGGTCAGCCCTGCCTCTGAACCATTTTCGTACACGTTCAATATTATTCTCATAAAATTTCCTGGCTGCAATGAACAGGATGATAAAACCAATAATGGTTCCCCCTAGTTCACGGGGAATGCCTAATTTCAACTGAAGGCCCAGCTGAGCTCCCAATTTCAAACCGGCAAATAAGATAGAGGTTATGAATACGCCGAATGGGTGGGCTTGCCCAAGAATAGCTGCCGTGAGACCATCAAAACCAAGTCCAACAGAGAAACCGCTCATGATCCGCCGATGGACACCCATCACCTCCACTGCGCCTGCGAGACCTGCAAGACCGCCGCTGATCACCATCGCGCGGATGGCTGCTTTATCGCTTGGAATACCGCCAAAAAGCGCAAACCGCTTTGCCTGTCCGGCCATCCGTTGTTCATATCCCTTCTTTGTTTTCCAAAGATATATATACACGATAAATACAGCCGCAACCGCGATCATAAATCCAAATCCCCATTTCGAACCAGGAAGGAAAGTTGGCAGCTGCGCCGATGCATCAATCATCGGAGAATGCGCGGTTGTCGTTTGATCGGCTCTAAGCGGGAATTCAACCATGTATTGTATGAAAAGTTGCGCGATCGTATTTAATATAATCGTCGCCAATAATACATCTACACCCAATTTAACCTTTAGCACGCCAGGAATATACCCGTACAATGCACCTGCCGCCATGCAGGCAAGGATGATGACGAGCTGGTGTAACCCGGATTGCAAATGAATGCTGTAACCCAACCATGCAGCCATTACGGAGCCCATGAGGAACTGCCCCTCCTGCCCTATACTGAACATACCGGATCTAAAAGCGACAACTGCAGATAAGCCAGTCAAAATTATCGGTGTCGCGCGCTCCAGTGTTGTAATGATCGCACAGCTTCTACCCACTTCCTCACACCAGAAACCCTTCTTGAATAATACAACATAGGATTCAAAAAGCGGCGCACCGGTAATAGAAATTAGCAATGCCATTAATAAAAGTCCTGATAATATTGCCAGGATTGGGACAAGAACTGCATCCAAGATTTTTTGAATTCTTCTGTTTTTCATGGTCAACTCTTTCCCTTCTTCTTTATTTTTGGTTTTTCCAATTTACCGCCCGCCATTAAAATGCCAACCTGTTCTTCAGTTGCCATATTGGCGTCCAATTCACCCTGGATCTCACCCCGATAAAGTACAAGAATTCTGTCAGCCAATGACATGATCTCATCAAGTTCAACGGAAACCAGGAGTATGCCTGTACCTTTGTCGCGTGCCTTGATCAATGTCTTGTGGACGAACTCAATACTGCCCACATCCAATCCTCGAGTGGGTTGATTTGCAATGATGAAAGATGGATTACCTGAAAGTTCCCGTCCGACAATCACCTTTTGTAAATTTCCACCGGAAAGTTTGGAAATTCCTTCACCGGCTTCAGCTGCATAGATTGAAAATGCGTTAATCACAGAATTAGTAAATTTCCGGATTGCTTTACCCAACAGGAAGCTGAATTTACTGAACTCAGATTCGTTATACCGTGAGACGATCAGGTTCTCATCCAGAATTGTTTCCAAATTTAAACCCACGATCATCCGGTCTTCAGGGATATGGGCAACGCCCGCATCACGCCGTTCTCGTACAGTCGTTAGCGATATATCCGTCCCACTTAATAAGATCTTTCCGCCGTCCAGCGCCCGCATGCCGGAGATGACTTCCACCAATTCCGTCTGCCCGTTTCCGCTCACACCGGCAATACCTAATATTTCGCCTGCATGGACAGTAAATGATACACGCAATACCGCTGCCAGCCCATTTACATCAGAAACGCTGATGTTTCTGGCTTCAAAGATTGGTTCCCCTAGTTTGATTTTCTTCTTTTTAACACGCAGCAGAACTTCGCGCCCAACCATCATGCGTGCGAGTTCTGAAATATTCGTTTCTTTAACTTTTTTTGTGCCGACCATCTTCCCATTTCGCATCACGCTCACGCGATCTGCCACATTCATTACTTCCACCAGTTTATGGGTGATGAAGATGATCGAATAGCCCAAACCGGATAATTTCCGGACGACAACCATCAATTCTTTTACTTCCAGGGGGGTCAGCACCGCTGTGGGTTCATCCAATAAAAGGATCTTTGCCTTCCGCTGCAGTACTTTAAGGATTTCAACGCGCTACTGCATACCTACAGGCAGATCGCGAATATGTGCGGTGGGATCTACCGGAAGATTAAATTTGTCAGCAAGTTTTTTGACTTCCTCATTCTCCGACCGCTGCGAAATGAATCCACTGGTGTTTGGCTCAATCCCCAGCATAATATTTTCCGCTATAGTGAAAGATGGCACAAGCTTGAAATGCTGATGGACCATCCCGATACTATTTTTAATGGCTGTAATACGTCATACCCTGCGGGACATATTTTTATCTAAGTTAGTAGAGTCCGC
>CAZBCD010000075.1:0-9653 GCA_964490205.1 uncultured Pelolinea sp.
CCATTATATAGATTGATTGTGAAGTAAAAAAAGTTTTCATCGGCAGCGAAATCCACTGTGATGATATCCAAATCCGGCTGGTACACCATTTCTCGAGAAGTGAAAGGTCTTTCGTAAACACTATCGAGAAAATTGTCACCAGAAATAGCTCGATTTTCGTATGCCTTGAAGCTCGAATCGGAATCTACTAATGTGCGTTCAGGATCGGGTGGTTCACCGGGCATCATTAAAGAGGGTTTTGTTGGTTCTTGTGGAACTTGAGTGGGTATCAAGGTGGGAACCACTTCCTCCGCTTCTTTGGCAGCGGCTTCAGCTTGAACTGTGTCCTCCGCATAAATTGCCTGCAGGGTTTGCTCCGCAGCGGATTCGCTTGCACTTGTATCACTCGAGGAACTGCAGGATACTGCTTGAATAATCCAAATCCCCAAGAGCATCAATACAAAAATATTTTTAGTTTTTGACATCTTGTACTTTCCTTTCTTTGACATCCAATTTTCTAAATTCATTGTAAGGATGTAGTATATCAAAAATAAAGCAATATAAACGAAAAGCACAAATCAAAGGAGTTCTCGTATATAGACTCACAATATAGGAAATGGATAAACATTGCTCGAACCTGCGACCTTATCTGTGTTAGGGACGCGTTCTAAATAATTGGTCTGATGACCTTACCATTTCTAAATATCCCATAGATTGCAAACCCTGATGTAACGATTAACATTAATAGGAGGATATAAAACTTAATATATAAATCAGAAGTATCAAGGTTTCTTGATAATAATTCCTTGAGTCCTGTCAAACCGGTCATTCAATATCATCCGACCAAGTCGAGCACCGTATGCCACAAGATGCTCAACTTGATGGATATCATCCATTTCAATTGGCTCTCTAAGATTTATCTGAAAACGCCGGAAATCAAGCTCTTTAAAATATGTTTCCACCAGGTGAACCTGCTGGTCATATGCGGATTGCATGAACACTCCAAAAACACGACCAATCCAATCCCAAGCCCATAGGCGAGGTGTTATTTCAGTATTATAGGCGTAAGGACTTCTACCAGTACCAATGCTAATAAGAGTAGTATCAGCTGGTTTCCAATTTAAGCACTCCTTTGCTTCATAAGCTGCTATGTAACACGGATTTCCATACGAGCCAACCCCACCATCAATGTAGCGATTCTCGACAGCTGGAAAAAAAGTCGGCACAGTGCAAGATGCTTGTACTGCTTTTGATAGCATCCAATCTTCATATTCATATTTCCATGGTTTTATGAACTTTGTCCGATTTTCTTCTAAATCATAAGTAGTTATCACCAGGTCGGTACGCGGGATATTTTCCCAAAAGTCCCCCATTTTCATCTTCCCGAAATGAGTGTTAAGCACTTCATTGAGGGGCTCGACCGGGTAGCGATAGCGGGTGAGTGGAAAAAGCATTTTGCGTAAGGTGTTTGGAAAAATCGACATTCCCATATCGATGTAAAGTTGGGTCATGCGTTTGGCCGTTATCCCTGCGGCTATACCTGCAGAAATGATTGAGCCGGTAGAAGTTCCCACTGCAAGGCGAAAAATATCATGAACGGATTTGTTAAGGAAGGTTTCTAAGATAGACAGTGCCTGAGTGACAATAATTCCTCTGATACCGCCCCCGTCAATTGCAATGGCAACGTTTTTGCGAAAAGGTTTCATCAATTCCTTCCAATTACATTTTTCCCTGAAAGATTATCTACTTCTAGTATATATATACCATTTTGTTTTATAAATCACATTGAATTCATTCAATTGATAGCTAGAAACATTTTTTCCATTAAGTTTGCTTTTCAATGCGCTGTTTCACAATCTGCTTTTACGATAGCTAAATAACATTTATCTATCTACAGAGATAAATGACCTAATATTCTTTCATGGCAAAATACAGGCGTTCATTTGTACCTGATAGAACATACTTTTTCACTGTTGTTAGAGGCAAACCCCAGCTAATTTTCAATAGTTCTATTGCGGTCCGTTTGCTTCACGCCACTTTTTTAAATAGATTTCAGCGGTTCCTGTTTTACACTGATGCATATTTCATTCAGATCAACATTATTTTTCAAAAACTAGTTCATTTTATCAAAATGCAATTGATAAACAAAATCCGTTGGTTGGCTTTCTGTGTAAATATGGGATAGACGCCTACTATATTCCATCATATATAGGGGATTATTAAAGGGCTTAGAATCAGTCCTAGGGGGTGTCTGCGCCCTCACAGGGGCTCGAACTCACGACCTCCGGATTTGAGGTCCGGTGCGTTGTCAAATTGAGCTAGGATGGTGTGATAAGAAAATTTATTTTTTGAAAATACGAATATTTTACTTACTGCTTATATGGTAGTTGATCAGTTTGTTTTGCTTTGAATTGGACGAATGCCTTTATATACCTGATATCCACCGATAGTAACCAGGATCGTTCGTGCGGGTTTATTTATCATCTCGGCTAATTGTTGCGGAGTTAAAGGTTCGTTTCCATTTGCCAGAAAAATCCGGAAAATCCGCCCTATCAGTGGCAAATTATCAGGAATGAAATCATCCATCTTGGCGCAGTGATTCATCAGAGTATGTAAAAATCCATCAACAGGGTGGACTTCAGCAGTTTGTAGGTCGACCGCGTCAATTTTCAGGGAATCACTTTTATCAGAAAAGACTACTTGATGCTTTTCACATAGGAAATTCAACAGGAAAATTCGCCAATTTAAATCTGTTTCCCGCCACCAATCAAAATCTATATGGAATGGGGTATCAACTGTTGGTTTTACCAGACTGAATTTCCTATTATCATCAGGCATAAATTATTTTTCCTTTTCTATAAACCTGAAATAAAGATCGCCAAGGTACTCAACTGTTGGCACATTCAAGAGATGGTAAACAATCATGCTTGGTGGAGAGCGGCGAACGACATTCACAGATGCATATAATTCTTGTGCGTGCACTTGTCCCTGAGGATTAAGTTTAGATAGGTCCCTCATGATTCTCAGGATGGTTTTTTCAATTTGTTCCTTTTGATATACTTTTTGATCCCATAATTCATCAAGAGCATCGGAATCTGGAACAAAGATAGCCATGCGCTCATTATAATTTGCCGATATTGGATGCTTCAGCATAGCAAACACTACTGCCTGGTCACTTCCGATTAAAACAGTTTTTATCCATTCTTTATTCTGGCGGCCTTTTTCAAAGCGAATTAGTATTTCCCCGGGGATTTTCCCTTTTTCCACAATTACTAGACTTCCAGGCATAAGGCTATTCTTTTGGTACCAATCTCTTAAGCCATACACATACTTATGCTGGCGCACTACCCAGCCAGGAAATTGTTCATTCGCTTTATCATCAATGAACGTGAATTTTACTCTTGGCGCTTCATAAGCAGTAGGAAACATTTTTTTCAGCGTACTCGATAATGGAAGAGTGCCTGAACGCCAGTGAGGATAAGAAAGGCTGATGATTATGCGGCTGTTTTCATCTCCAAGTGAATCCCATGCTTCCAATTCGTCGTAAATATTTCTTTCAAACAATTCCAAGTACTGGGTCAGGGGTTTATGATCAATGCTTTTTTCGTCATATTTTAAATATGTCGGCACTTTCTTAACACTATCTGGTTCCATCGCATTTAAAAACCAAAGCGTTTCTCCAGCAGGACCTACTTCATCGAAGCGTTTATCCCCTTGAAGGGCGAGATCAAACGAAAATTCAAGCAGTTTCATATCCACATTTGCTTTAAGCTCTACTTGATCCATTAATGCAATAGTTTCAATCGGTCCGCCATTTGCTTCCTCTAATATAGCTTCAGCCAGATTTAGGTGTCCAATATGAACGTCAATGAGAAGTGAACGGGGGAACCAGCTCCCGGCAATATTCACAAGGTCCTCATTACTGGTTAAAGTTGTTTTAAGACAATCAGAAAGATACTGCTTGTGATGATCATAAACAGAATCGGGGTTGTAATTGGGATCATCTTCGGGAATATCAAGACTGTGATTTAGGGGATGGTCTGGGATATTACTGGCAAAAACTCTTGATTCTCCCGACTCGAATTTTACTCGGATAACCTTAAGGTTCTCGTAATCTGGATTAAAACCCTCCCGAATATCTTGTACTTCACCAATTGTCATATCCAGGGAAGGAAATACGAGCTTATCCCCAATGTTATATTCATCTCTAGGGAAATAAATGCTGTTTTTACCGAATGATTGTTTTTCTGATTTGTCTTTTTCTTGACCAATTCGAAAGTCTATAAGTGATTTGAGTAATACTTCAGTAGTTAAAGGAATTTCCTTTTCGAGGAGTAAATTATAAATAAATTCAATATCTTTCTTGCTAACGGAAAGATTTTCCCAGTATTCTTCTTTCAATCTATTTGATGCAAACATTTATTACTTTTACAAGTCCTTTCAAAACACAATAATTATAATTTATCTATGGATATTGAATATTAACCCAATCAAAAGGATCTACCTGATTTCCATTGACCCATATATCCCAGTGTAAATGTGGGCCAGTAACACGTCCAGTGTCTCCTATAATACCAATAACTTGACCAGTCTCAATAGTTTGTCCAACTTCAACTAAGATTTCATTTTGATGCCCATATCCTGAGATAACTCCCTGCCCATGGTCAATGAAAGTGGTAAAACCCCTGATATCCATTTGATCAGCGTAAATGACTATGCCAGGAGCAGGCGCATAAATATTTAAACTATCTAAAACAACCAAAAAATCCAAACCACCGTGGAAACCGGAATATTGCCCGTTATTGTATGAACGCCGGTTGCCAAAATAAGATGAAAAAGCAATTGACTGATCAGTCAAAGATCCATCAACTGGAAACCGGAATACATCGATCCACAACTTTTCATTTGAAACAGGTTCCAATAAGTTTTGTATTTTTAGGGACTCTTCAATATTCAATTCTTCATCAATTAATGTGGATTCTACACCTGCAATGGTTTCGTTCACATACCCACCCGAAGAAAGTAAGATCATCTGATCAATATGAAAAGAATCCCCATTTTCAAATTCACCATTTATTAATAGCGGAATTAGACCCGGCCCTTCCAGAGCATGGATACCATTTAATGTGTAGTACATCTGTTCGGTTGAATCTGGGAAAAAATGCAGTTCTTTTTCATTCAATGTTCCAGTTAGATTAACAGGCAATGTGGGATATATTCTTATAACAACAGTATGTCCTTGAACAATAGGGAGTGGGGACAATTCTATTTTCTGTATATATGGCGAAAATGAAGAAGTGAAATTACTGGTCTCCTCTGAAAAATAATAAAATGTTTCGCCAGGCAAATTTGCAGGGAATATACTGTTATTAATTTTTTCAAGATACCAGCGATTCAGCCCATTTGTGACTGCGTTGCTAAAAATCGAAGTATCCTCATTTATAACAAGAGAATTATTAACATGGAGATTATTAACATCTGTATCTGGAAGAATAAGATGAGTACCTATGAATATCTCTGAGGGGCTTGTAATCTTATTGATCTTTAAGAAATTACCAAGAGTAATTTTATTTTTTCTTAAAATTACGTGTAATGTCTCACCAACTTGAACAGGAGAAGTAATTAATAAACCAGATACCCCTTCCAATCCAGGAATAATCAACTCTGTTCCCGCTGATATAAGATTTGAATCGATTATGCCGTTTATTGAGATTATTTCTTGAACGCTAATATTAAATTTTTCAGCTATTTCGGTAAGATTCTCGCCAGGTTGAACGATATAAACAGGATTCCCGGTGCTTTCTTGTGCGAAAATGGTGGTTGAATTCTGGGTTATGAATATTAAAGTTATAATTACGCTGATTAATTTCTTTGACATGCTAGAAAAGTTTCATTTTGAGGATAATTCAATTAACCTGGTAAGTTTACCATAATGAGAAAATATGAAAATTACTACATGGAATATAAATGGTATTAGGGCAGCAACAAAAAAAGGAGTATTCAACTGGATAAAGGATAATAACGCTGACGTTGTATGCTTACAAGAAATAAAAGCCAAAAATGATCAAATTGATCTAAACCCAATTCATGATGCTGGATATAAATGCATTTGTAATCCCGCGGAACGCCCCGGATACAGTGGAGTAGCGAATTTATATTTAGATGAACCAGATAAAAAAAGATTAGGGTTTGATAACGCTAAATTTGACATTGAAGGCAGGGTAATTCATTTCTCATATTCTGACTTTGAACTTTTTAATATATATTTCCCAAATGGCGGGCGTGAATTAGCCCGAGTTCCATATAAATTGGAATTTTATGAACATTTATTGAACCTATGCAACATTTTGATGAAAGAAGGTAGAGAAATAATTATTACTGGAGATTTCAATACAGCCCATAATGAGATTGACCTAAAAAACCCTCAAGCAAATAAAAAAAATACCGGATTTCTCACTGAAGAACGAGAGTGGATAGATCGGTATCTTGACCATGGTTTTTATGATGCATTTCGTGTAATTTACCCGAATGAAGAACAATATACATGGTGGACTTATCGATTTGGTGCTAGAGCTAAAAATGTTGGTTGGCGTTTGGATTATTTCTTGGTTACAGAAAAAATCCTTAAAATAACAAATGATGTTATTATCCACAAAGCTGTTATGGGATCTGACCATTGCCCTGTATCAATAATTTTGGAACTATAAAATTAGCAGATGGAGTGATTTTGAAGAAGAAAATAATTATTGTTGATGATCATGAAGTTGTCCGGATAGGCTTAAGAAGCCTACTTGATCAATATCCTCAATATGAAGTTGTATCTGAAGCCAGTAGTGCGAATGAAGTGATTCAACAAGTGGATAATTTGGATCCAGACATCATTTTAATGGATATCCGTTTGCCCGGAAAATCGGGAATAGAAGCTTGTGAGGAAATCAAGCAAAAAAAACCGGATATTAAGATCATAATGCTCACTTCATATGCGGAAGATGAGATGCTATTTTCAGCAATAAAATCCGGCGCATCCGGCTATGTTTTAAAGCAAATTAACTCTGAGGGACTAATCCAATCACTTGAAGCTGTTGCTCGCGGGGATGCTTCTTTAGACCCTGCTGTTACCCAGAGAGTATTTCAAGAGGTTCGCCGTGCTGTTAAAGAAGAAGAGGCGGCATCATTCTCAAGTCTTAGCCAGCAAGAAAAGATGGTATTAAAATTAGTTTCTGAAGGAAATACAAATAAAAATATTGCCCGTTCTCTATTCTTGGGAGAGGGAACTGTAAGAAATTATGTAAGCAGTATCCTTTCAAAATTAGATGTCAGCAACCGCGCTGAAGCTGCAGCATATGCAGTTGAGCATAATTTAAAAAATTATTTACTTTAAAATAAGTGAAATTAGTTTTGGTAGGAATATTATTATCCCAATAAACATTGCGAAAAATGCGGTAATCAGAACTCCTGCAGCGCTGATGTCCTTGGCTTTTTTTGCTTGCTTGCTATATTCGGTACTAAATAGATCCACTGTAAATTCAAGAGCAGTATTAAATATTTCCGTTATTAGCACTACTAGTATTGTTAATAATAAGATCAACCATTCAACCATTGAAACTTTAAGAAATATACCAAAAATTATTACAAAAAAACCAATAATAATATGTACTCGCAAGTTTCTTTGGCTTTTGTAGGCGGTCCTAATGCCAATTAAAGCATTACGAAAAGAAAATTTAAATCTGTCTATATCATTCAAATTCATAAATTGGTAATTTCCTCTAGGATTTTATCTTGTTTTTCAAACATGTTTTTCGCATCTGATTCAATCGAGTGATCATAATTAAGTAAATGTAATAACCCGTGGACGACAAGCGTGAGCACTTCAAATTCAATAGAGTGATTATTATCCTTAGCTTGGTCAATTGCTTTTTCTAAAGAGATAACAATATCTCCCATGTAAATATTTCCCGTTTCAGGATTAATTTCTTCATATGAAAAGGACAATACATCTGGTATTTCGTCTATACCAAAATGCGATTTTTTTAATTCCCTGAGTTTTTTATTCGAATCGAGAACAATCGTGACTTCAGATCCAGAAACCTTTAATTGTTGCAGCACCTCCTGAAATTTCTTACCCAATCGATCTATTTCTAATTCATTAGGAAATGAGACGTTTTGAACGATAGTTATCATGGGAATATGTTCAGGTATGGCTATTCAATTCCTGGTCTGGGTATTTAAGCCTATGATGATAAGTATTGCTAAAGGTTCGAGTAAAGGATTTAATAACTTTCTGAATATCATAAAAAGTTAGATCAGCATTATCTAATTGGCCATTCTGAATATAATAATTAATTGATTCCTCAACTATTTCTGATATAGATTCTCTGGTTTCAGGGGATTCAGATCGCATTCTAGCTTCGCATCCATCAGCTAGCATAAGTAAAGCAGTTTCTTTACTTTGGGGGATCGGACCGAGATATTGAAACAAGCTTTTCTCAACAAAATTTTCTCCGCCAGCGTCTGCAGTCGCCTGGTTATATTGATATCTTGTAATTGTTGTGCCATGATGCTCAAGGATAAAGGCTTGAATTTGGGGGGGCAGGCGGTATTTTTTTGACAGTTTAATACCATTTGCTACATGCTGAATAATGGTTGCTGCAGAAATGACGGGGTCCATATCTTCATGTGTATCCATCTGCACAGGGGGCTGGTTTTCAATGAAAAAAGTAGGTTCAAGTGATTTTCCTACATCATGATAAAGTGCTCCAACCCTAGTCAGCAATGCATCACCTTTAATCTCTCGAGCTGCTTGTTCCGCCAGATTAGCAACCTGCAAGCTATGCTGGTAAGTACCCGGTGCTTTAATTAGAAGTTCTTGGAGCAAAGGGTGATCTGGTCGTGACAGGTCCATTAATTGAAGCGCGGTTGTTTTTCCCAAGATTTGTGAGAGAAGATACTGGAATAACAAGGCCAGGCTTATTGATCCAATGCCATTAGCAAAGGCTGCACCGATTAGAGTACCTGCCCCTGTTAAATCAAGGAAGGAATTTAGCAATCGATATGAAACAACAACTGCGCTGCCGCTTATTGACAAAGCCAGACCTGAAATGAAAAATATATTAATACGCCTTCCTCGGCCTAAAATGAAAATTGAAATAGCTGAGGGAATAAAATAGTAAAGTGCTAGATCTATAGAATTTGGCTGGTTATATGTAGCTAATATGCTAAGTGATATTGAACCAATTAATCCAGTTTCATAATCGAATACACTTGAAATAATTAGACCAAACGCAGCGATTGGGAAAAGGTATGGCAGGATCGTATGGTTTGGAATTACTAACCTGGCTGATAATAGAAAAATCAAATATAAAATTGTAATAATTGTAAGACCCTCGACGGTATGACCCCTGGAACGTTTTACTCGATGTAAGTAGAAGAAATTCATTCCAACCAGAACAATGATTAGTAGACCTGCGGACACATAATCATACGTTTTGTTTTTGGGTTCTGTGTAGCCAAGTTCTTGAAGCGCTTCCCATTTTTGGGCATCTATCACTTCACCGCTGTTTATAATGATTTCTCCAGCAGCATAACTCTTACTTCTTGGATCAATTGAATCGCGAGCTGTACTAATAGCTTCAGCAGATTTTTCATTGCTATACAAACTATTTGCAATGATGAGC
>CAZBCD010000076.1:0-9634 GCA_964490205.1 uncultured Pelolinea sp.
GTCTCTTACTTATAGTTTAGCAATTTGGCAGGGACGCTTTCATAGTATCACCGGGTTGTGATCTCCCGACAGAAACTCCCCTTGAAAATGTTGTCATGTTTTATTCGATTATTCAATCTGGGCAGGGTACATAGACACATTTTTTTACAAATATGTATGTAAATATCAAATCAAACTTTCTAGTTATTTTTCTATTTATTTAGTTGAAATATATTATCAGTTTTACTGTTGAATGTTAAGATCCTAATACCCAATGTCCGCTTTGCCACACCCAGAATATCCATATTTCAATCATTACTAATCCAATCCCGAATCGAATCGCAATCGCGCTAGCACATCCAAATGCCATTTCCTTGGAGGATTGGGCTGCTTTGCGCCAATCTTTCAAGCGTATGATTTCCATGGTCATCAACACAACTATGGCAGCGATCAATCCACCAAAGGGAGGAAAGAGGATGCTGAATATGAACGCGGCTCCTGTTGAAAGAAAAATACTCAAACAAGAGGCGCCGCTTTTTTTTGCTTTTGCGCTCATCAAGAGTTGATCAATTACATTGCCGAAAAGCATCAAGGCGGTGATTAATCCGAACAGGATGATAGAAACTGTATTAAACCCGGTTAGCAAACCGTAGATTAGTGCGCTAATCCATATGATAGTCAATCCCGGGATTACAACAGCCAATATACTTATCAACCCTGCACCCATCGTTAATAGAACAACGCACTGGGCTACGACCATCATGGATGGGGGCAATCCAATGCCACTGGGAAGTGATTCCAGGGATGGTAATGAACAGGCACTTAATGAGGCTAACAAAAGAGTGCTAAATAAACCTTTGTATTCAAGGTAATTAGTCTTATTTTTCAATGATCTCTAATCCGCCCATCCATGGCTTGAGCACATCGGGGACGCGGATGCTGCCATCTGACAGCTGGTATGTTTCCATCACGCTGATCAACGTACGAGGCATTCCTAATCCTGACCCGTTAAGAGTATGAACATAATCCTTGAGCCCGTCTTCATCTTTATATTTAATGTTCGCGCGGCGTGCCTGAAAATCTGTCACGTTGGAAATGGATGAGACCTCCAACCATTCACCGCATCCTGGTGCCCAAACTTCCACATCATAGGAGATAGCGGAGTTAAATCCCATATCTCCCGTACATAATTGAACAATTCTGTATGCCATGCCCAGCTCTTTGCAAGTTTGTTCCACATCATCAAGCATCTTATCGAATTCCTGCATGGATTCTTCCGGTTTGCTGTAAATGTACATTTCAACTTTATCAAATTGATGCCCCCGCTTGATTCCCCGAACGTCTCTGCCTGCGCTCATTTTCTCTCTGCGGAAGCAGGGTGTATAGGCAGTATAGCGAAGCGGCAGCTTTTTGTATTCTAAAAAATCATTCATATGGATGCCGGTCAGCGGTACTTCTGCGGTTGGCACCATCCACAGGTCTTCTTCATGATCGCGATAGAGATTATCGGCGAACTTGGGAAGCTGCCCGGAAGCAAAAAGAGCCTGGCCTTTAACCATGAAAGGAGTGTATTTTTCAAGATATCCCTGCCGTCGATGCAGGTCCAGCATCCAGGCGATCAACGCGCGTTGAAGCTGTGCGCCGGCGCCACTCAGAACGTAAAAACGGGAGCCAGTGATCTTCACTCCTTGTTCGAAATCTATAATACCCAGATTGGGGCCTAATTCCCAATGCGGGAGAGGTTTAAAATCATAGGTGGGTTTTTCACCCACCTGCCGAATAATTTTGTTTTCCTTTTCATCTTTGCCCAGCGGTACAGATTCATCCAATATATTGGGTATTGTTGCGATAAGGTCCTTGAGAGATTTCTCCTTTTCTTTTACTTCTACATCGAGAGCAGCGATCTTTTCGCCGACCACGCGCATTTCTGCAATCTTTCGATTCTTATCAGATTTATCTTTGATTTTGCTGATCAGTTTCGAAACCTCGTTGCGTTCAGCTTTGAGGGCTTCGGCTTTGGTTAAAATAGCACGCCATTTTTTATCAAGCTCGGTTAACTGCTCAACTACTGATGGATTCATCTGCCGATTTTTAAGGGAATTTTTAATTATTTCAGGTTTCTCACGCACAATATTTATATCGATCATAACTGCCTCATTTATTTCGGTAAAATGAAATTCCCCTCGCCAAACAGGACGAGAGGGGTTCCCGTGATGCCACCTGTGTTCACCGCTGATTAGCGGCCTTATTCCTGCGGTAACGGATGCTCCGGTCTGCTTACGGCTGGTTTCAGCCCCTACGCAGACAGCTGCCCTACTGGGCGCCGGATTGGAATTCCGGGCTGGCTTCTATGTCTCGATTATACTGATTCGTGTTTGGGTGTCAAGTGAAGATGTGATTAACTCTCGATAGGATTATCCGGTAGATAAATAATACCCTCTTCTTCATCGCCAATATGGATCACCTTATCTGGCTGCGTACCGCTCAAAAAAGCGGTGTATGCGGCAATCAATACGTTCAATTCACTGGCAGAATAAACTCGATCCATGGGAAGCTGGTTGCTTAGCAAACGGTGGCGTGTGATTTCTTCAAAGAAACGCATTGCATCTGGAACAGGCAGCCCAGCCAGGAAAAGAACCACTTGCCGCTGAAGACATCCCTCGAGCGTACCTTCTTTTAGTGGAGAATGGCCGAGGAGATTCCAGAAAGAAGCTTCTCCCTGGCATTCGAAAAATTGTTTTTCCGCCGCAAGGTTAGGGTAGATCTCATAACCTAATTTATCCAGTTCCTCAAATAGATGAAAGCCTAATTTCATCCAGCGGGGACTTTTTTTCTTTGTGTTTGGAGTACGTGGGACATTGATCCCCCGCTCTAATAGTTCGTATTCAACCAATCGCAGGTTTACCCATCTCCCCAAATATGAACCTGGAGAAAGTGTTTTCCTCACCTCTTCTCTTTTTAGTAAACCTTTATTCGTTTTCATGGGAGAGTTGATAGCGGCTAATGCGTTTGACTGTCCCGCCAGGAAAGCATACGCATCGTTGATTTTACCGTGACCGAGGGCGCGAATGACCATTTCTTCGTCAAGCGCCGCAAAGGTGAACGGGTGTACTCGATCAGGGCTGACTTCTACACCGATAAAAGTAGTAAACTGGATCGACATATTCAGATTAAGTTTAGAATTAATTACAGAAGAATGCAAATTAATTAGCTACAAAGCTGGGTGGGATATAATCCTGTGACAGGGATTGGGTAAATATATGGATGATGCAGTTCACATTGGAAATGCGAAAAATGGCGATGTAGATGCTTTTAACCATCTGGTATTAACCTATCAAGAACAGGTTTTTAATCTGGCTTATCGGATGTTGAATGATGAAATGGCTGCCCAGGACGTAACCCAGAACACCTTTATCAATGCTTTTCAGCATTTAAAGTCATTCCGCGGAGGATCATTCCGTGCATGGGTCCTTCGGATTGCTGCCAATAACAGTTATGATGAATTACGCCAGATAAAACGTAAACCAAGCCAACCGCTAACAGCCTTGGATGCTGAAAGCGGTGAAGAGATGGATGATCCGATTTGGTTGGAGGATAATCAGAATTTACCTGAAGAACATATTCTGAAAAAAGAATTAGAAGAGGCAATCCAGTGCTGCATTGACCAATTACCAAATAATTTCCGGGCTGTAATGGTTTTGGTTGATATACAGGGGTTTGGATATCAGGAAGCATCACGAATAATCGGTTCACCAATAGGAACAATCAGAAGTAGATTGGCGCGTGCCCGGTTGCAAATACAGGATTGCCTGCAGGGATTCTGGGAACTTTTACCGGAAAAATTCCGTCTTAATCCTGAGAGCAAACCGTGAAAATGCGTAAAAAATTATCCCTGCGTGAATTGCAGCTTCTCTCTGCGTACCTCGATGGCGAAATATCGAAAAAAGACCAGAGACATGTCGAAAGACTGCTAAGCGATCATCCTGCAGCGACCTCTTCACTTGAAAAATTGCGGCAAGTAAAAGATGTTATCAAATTACTTCCCATTCACAAAGTTCCAAGAAATTTCACAATTACAACTGGGGAAGTTAGTAGATCACTGATACCTGACCTGGCAGGAGTTTTAAGATATGCGTCTGCTGTTTCTGCCGTACTATTAGCAGTTGTACTCGCATTTGATTTCATTTCCCCTTACCAGTTAGCGCCCGGTGAACTGGGTTTAGCTCGTTCTAATGTTGAAACAACGTCTGAAGAAAAAATAATTGCCAATGTTGAGGAAGAAGCTCCAATTATTATCTGGCATTCTGATGCCCCACCTGCTGGTGAAGAATTTGGAATTGGAGGGCGCGGCGGGGCTGGTGACTCGGACTTGCAGAATGAAATGCTTCTTCCGGATGTCAATATTGCACCAATCGATGACCAAACCGAGGAGGTACCATCTATCGCGCAAGAAGGAACAACTGTCGAGACTGAACAGATGCCACATGTGGTAGGAGAGCAACCTCAAGCAGATGTTGAAAAATATGGTCAGGAATCAAGAATTCTAGAAGATGAAAGCGGTCCAATCTTAGGTATTCGTCCTTCAGAAAGCCAGGGAAAAATCGAGCCGTTCGATGAAATGCCAGAAGCGGTTATAAAAGTACCAGAGATGATATCTCTGCGTTTAATTGAAATTGTGCTTGCTGGATTAACAATTTTTACCGCCCTTTTGGCAGGTTTTTTCCACAAAAGTAAGAAATAAATTCTAAAAAAAGAAAAAGCACGCATGCTATAATTAGAACAATATTTCGGTTTAAGCATATGGCAAGAAAAACAACTACCAGAAAATCTTCTAAGCGGACAAGTTCCCGAAAACCATCCCGTAAACGCTCCACACCTATCAGCCACCAACTGCGGAAAATCTCAAAGGAACGTAAAACAGATATTATTGGCGTTTTGCTATTACTTGGTGGTGTAATCGCGTTACTTGGCTTTTGGGGTCGAGCGGACGGGAATGTAACTGGTTGGATAGTGATATTCTTATCCTGGGTAGCTGGGATGGGCGCGATTATGTTCCCGTTTGTGCTTCTATTGGTTGGATTCTGGCTTATCTTTCGAAATGAAAAGCGCTTTCCCATATTGTCCCTGGAGAGAATATTAGGAATAATTTTTCTCTATATAAATATTCTCGCATGGATGCACTGGTTCACTGGCGGAGGGTGGACCCTGGCTAAATCAGGTGGAGGAGGTGGGTATGTTGGGGCAGTGTTTGAACGGCTGCTGGTGGTTGCTCTTGGTGATTGGGGAGCCTTTGTCGTACTACTTGCATGGGTGCTAATCGCGCTGGCGTTCATATTTGATGTATCCATTCCAGACCTCTTTCGCAGCGTTACTCAAAAAGCAGAAAAAACTGGAAAATTCATTAAAAGCCAAACAGAGAAAGTTCCTAAGCCAAATCGGTATGCATCTTCTAAGAATAAAGAAGAAATGGCTATATTTACTGAGAATGGGGAACAAACGCATGGGTTCATGCCTATTCAAAAGAAGAAAATTCGAACATCCTTTAATAAAAAACCTACCTTAAAAATAACCCCAGAGAATACTAGGCAAGAAAAAACTTCCTTGCCGGATGGCGTTTCCGTTGAACGTGTTTACCGTTCCGCTGTGAACAGCGTCAATTGGAAACTTCCTAAACTGGATGAAATACTCAATCCGATTTCAAAAGGTATTGTCAGCGACAATTTAGACAAAGAACGTGCGAGGATTATTGAAGAAACGTTAGCGTCTTTTAACGCACCTGGTCATGTGGTGGAGATCCACCGCGGGCCAACATTTACTCAATTTGGCATTGAGCCGGATTTTATAGAGACTCGTAAGGGGAAAATGCGAGTGCGTGTGAATAAGATCACATCACTGACGGATGATCTCGCATTGGCAATGGCAGCACCTCGGATTCGAATCCAGGCACCTGTTCCCGGCCGGAAATATATTGGTATCGAAGTGCCAAACGCGGAAGCAGAATTGGTAACGTTACGGGAAGGCATGCAGAGTAAGTCATTTCAACGTTCAAAAGCTTTTTTACGTTTAGTGCTGGGTAAGGATGTGGCAGGAAAACCAATCGCTGTTGACATGGGAACAATGCCGCACCTGCTTATAGCGGGTACAACTGGTTCTGGTAAGTCAGTTTGCATTAACGCGATCTTATGCTGTTTGTTGATGAACCACACACCAAACCAACTTCGCTTTGTGATGGTTGACCCTAAGCGTGTGGAACTTACCGGTTATAACGGGATTCCGCATTTGTTAACACCTGTGATCGTTGAGACAGATAAAGTGGTTGGCACACTAAAGTGGATGTCACGGGAAATGGACAGCCGTTATAAGAAATTTTCTGAAGTAGGAGCGCGCAATATTGACGATTTCAATTCGCGCCAACCCAATAAACTCCCATATATTGTGGTTGTAATTGATGAGTTGGCAGATTTAATGATGATGGCTCCAGAGGAGACAGAACGCAATTTAAACAGGCTAGCACAGTTAGCTCGCGCAACTGGTATTCATGTAATTATTGCCACGCAGCGACCTTCAGTTGATGTCATAACCGGAATGATCAAGGCAAATTTTCCAGCGCGTATCTCTTTTAAAGTCGTATCTGGTGTGGATTCACGAGTGATATTAGACCGACCTGGTGCTGAACGGTTAATTGGTTTCGGAGATATGCTTTTCCAGGCACCTGATGCATCGGCACCAAAACGGCTGCAGGGAGTGTTTGTGGCCAATAATGAGATCCAGAAATTAGTCAATTATTGGAAACGGCAGGGGCAGATTCTTTTACCGGACTCACAGAACAGAAGTGATAAACATCCCCAACCTGTCATGCCAACTGCAACTTTGACCCAGACACCTTTATTTGACGAAGTGCCTGACCCAGAAGAGGATCCTCTCCTAAAGAAAGCTATTGAAATTATCCGAAAGGAAGAACGGGCTTCTATCTCAATGCTGCAGCGAAAATTAGCAGTTGGTTATACGCGCGCGGCGCGTATGGTGGACCGATTGGAAGAATTAGAGATAATAGGAACGCCCGAATCAGGTTCAGGCGTCCGCCCGGTGCTTGATTTTGGAGATGAGGAAGAATAAAAAAGGGCTGGTTATTTCCAGCCCTTATGATTTATAAGCCCGCCGCTTTTTTCAATGCGTCCGCTTTGTCTGTCCGCTCCCAGGTGAGATCGAGATCATCCCGCCCGAAGTGGCCGTACGCAGCAATTTTCCTGTAAATTGGCTGACGCAGGTCAAGATCGCGTATGATGGCACCTGGACGAAGGTCAAAGGTTTGATTGACCAATTCCGCGATACGCTTGTCAGGTATTTTCCCCGTGTTAAAAGTTTCCACATTCACGCTAACAGGCCGCGCAACACCGATGGCGTAAGCAACCTGAATCTCACAGCGGTCAGCTAGACCAGCAGCAACCACATTCTTGGCTGCCCAGCGAGCTGCATACGCGGCAGACCGGTCCACTTTTGTGGGATCTTTACCGGAAAAAGCGCCGCCACCGTGTCGTCCCATCCCACCGTATGTGTCAACGATGATTTTTCGTCCGGTCAAACCAGCGTCGCCCATCGGGCCGCCAGTTACAAAACGTCCGGTAGGATTGACATGGTAAATAGTATTTTTATCAAGCATACTTTCCGGAATGATTGGTTTAATTACATGTTCAATAACAGCTTCACGAATCTCTTCCTGAGAGATCTCAGGTGCGTGCTGGGTGCTAATTAAGACAGTATGAGCACGGACAGGCTTCCCGAAGTAGTATTCAACAGTGACCTGGCTTTTTCCATCCGGACGCAGCCAGGGCAGCGTGCCATCTTTACGCACTTCTGCCAGGCGGCGCGTGAGCTTATGGGCTAGATAGATTGGCATGGGCATGAGAATGGGTGTTTCCTTGCAAGCGAAACCAAACATCATCCCCTGGTCTCCCGCACCAATTGCTTCCACTTCTTCTTCGCTCATCTTGCCGGATTTTGCTTCAAGGGCTTTATCGACCCCAAGGGCTATATCTGTAGATTGTTTAGCAAGCGATACCATCACTCCGCAGGTCTGATAGTCAAAACCCTTATCTGTGTTGTCATATCCTATGTCCTTGACAACATCGCGAACGATCTGGTCATAGTTTAGTTGGGCAGTTGTGGTGATTTCACCTAACAGCATAACGAATCCGGTTTTTGTTGCAGATTCGCAGGCCACCCGTGAACGCGGATCCTGCTCCAGGCAGGCATCTAGAACCGCATCACTAACCTGATCGCATAATTTATCCGGGTGACCTTCAGTCACGGATTCTGATGTGAATAAGTATTTCTCAGATTCCATCATTGTTTTCATATGTGTAATACCTCCTCTTAATATAAAATGCCCCATCGGAGAGAGGGGCAGTCGCAAAGATCATTGCAGTACCTCTCATCTTCCAGAATTACTTTCTGCCGGAATTAGCACCTTGGGAAATACAATTCTCATTGATTTTTCTGGTTGCCGAGGTTTCAAAGGGCCGGTCCCTCCACCTCTCTGGATAAGAGAACAATCCGGGGCTTTCAGTTGTTAATAGACACGATTATAACACACGCATTTAATTTTCTATTAACTATGATTTTATTCCTGATGGAACATACTAAAGCTTGCTGCGGTGATAGGTTCTTTGATGATTTTGCCAGTTTATTCAACAGGTGTGATTTGGAATTTATTGAGAAATATAAAAGCACGAAGTTAATCGGGTTTGATCATATAGGAATCAAAGTCCCTGGCTACAAAGGTGTTTGGGAAAATTTTACGGGCTTCCTTTTCGACATCTTTTTCTCGATATCGTCTTGAGATATGAGTAAGGAATAACTGTCCAGCATTAGCTTTTTCAGCGAGGACAGCCGCTTCGTGTGCGGTGAGATGAGCGAATTGATGTGCCATATCTGATTCATCCTGCAGGTAGGTTCCTTCTATAACCAGCGCATCTGCGTCTTTACAATATGGAACCAGAGACTCTGTTTCGCCTGTATCACCAACGACTACTAACTTGGTACCTGCTTGAAAATCACCTAATACATCATCTGGTTGAATAGTACGTCCATCTGGCAATTTTGTTGTAATTCCGTTCACAAGGTCTCTCCGCCATGGGCCTTGAGGTAATTTAAGGGATTCAGCTTTGTCTGCGAGGAAAGGGCGTTTCCCCTTTTCCTCAAAAATATAACCAAAACAATCTGGGCCGCGGTGGTTTACCGGAAACGCGTGGACGGTCATGTTTTTTTCGGAGATGATCAAACCTTCAGCTACCGGTATCAGATCAATCGGAAAGGGGATTTTTACACCGCGGATAACAACTTTGAAAAGGAGATCGTGGATGCGGTCTAAAGCAGTTTGCCCCCCATAAATTTCTAATTTATCCATTGCTTCCCAGCGCAGATAGGTAGAAACTAACCCGCCGATACCGAGTATATGATCGAGATGGCCGTGAGTTATCAACAGTCGATTAAGCTTTCTAAAACCCAAACCGGATCTTAAGATCTGCCGTTGGGTACCTTCCCCACAGTCAAGCAGGAATCGGTGCTCACTATGCTTTATGATCTGTGCTGGTAAACCACGGTGGGCAGAAGGCGCTGAAGCGGATGTACCTAAAAAAACTATTTCAAACAATCC